>DASXMU010000355.1:0-5593 GCA_036495485.1 Streptosporangiaceae bacterium | reverse complement strand
CGCGGCCATCTGGATCGCGGCCGCCCTGGTCACGCTCGCGCGGCAAGGGCTGCCGCCGGGCGGGTGGCCGTTGCTCGTCGCGATATAGCGGGCGCGGATCGGCGTCGCTCCATCGTGGCTCACTCATTGCTCATTGATGCTAGCCGCTGTACCGCGCTGGGGAGGTCAGGCAGGTAGTCTTCGCCACAACGGGTCGCGCTGCCACGGAGGGAATGAAACAGCATGCGAAGCGCTGGGACGCCACCGCCGCTGTGGGGTTTCGCCGGAAAAGCTGGCTACGCGGTGAGCTGCATCGCCGCGGTGGCGACGATGGTGATCAGCGGATTTTCCTATTCCATTGTGCGCGGTATAGAAAGCATTGGCACGTCGCACGCGATCATCAGCGGCCCCTCCATCGGCGCGCAGAACATCCTGGTCATGGGCCTGGAGAGCCGGACCGACTGGAACGGGAACATCCTGCCGAACAACGTCCTGGCCGCGCTGCACTCCGGCAGCCGCCAGCAAGTCGAGAACGGCACCGGCGGGAACGACACGAACACCCTCATCCTGCTGCACATATTCGCCGGCGGCCAGAAAGCGGTCGGTTTCTCGATCCCGCGTGACGACTGGGTCAATTTCGCCGGCATGGTGGGACCGCAGGAACAGGGCAAGATCGACCAGGCGTACGGCGTGAGCATGTACTACCAGGAAGGCAAGCTCCGCCAGCAGCAGTCCAGCCTGAGCCGGAACCAGGTGGCATTCGGGGGGAACGAGGCCGGCCGTAGCGCCGCCGTGGCTACCGTGGAAAAGCTCACCGGCGTCCACATCGACCACTTCGCCGAGGTCAACATGGACGGCTTCTACGAGCTGGCCAGGGTGTTCGGCGGGGTGCAGGTCTGCCTCAAGCACGCGGTCAGGGACGCTAACTCCGGCGCGGACTTCCACGCGGGCTACCAGCACCTGGACGCCCGGCAGGCGCTGGCGTTCGTCCGCCAGCGCGATGGCCTGCCCAACGGCGACCTGGACCGCACCCACCGCCAGCAGGCCTTCCTCGACTCGGTGATGCATCAGCTCAAGACCGAGGGGGTGCTCAGCGACCTGAGCAGGATCCAGTCGCTGCTGTCGGCCGCCAAACAGTACGTGATCACCGACCAGGGCTGGAACCTGCTCGACTTCGCGACGCAGATGCGCAGCCTGACCAGCGGCGGCCTGGTGTTCCACACGCTGCCGATCAAGGGCTACCAGGTGATCGGCAACCAGGACGCCAACGTGGTCGACCCCACCTACATCAAGAAGATCGTCGCGGCCGCCTTCAACCCGCCGCCCGGCCCGGCGCACCACAGGGCCACTACGCACAAGCCGTCCGCCCCCGCCCCGGGGACGACGACGGTAGACGTGCTCAACGGCGGCTACACGGCCGGGCTGGCCGGCCGGGTCTCGGCCGCGCTCACGAGCGCGGGATACAAGGCCGGCCAGGTCGGCGACACCGCCGCCCGCACGAGCACGGAGGTCCGCTACGGCGCGGGTGCCTCGGCGAACGCCAGCAAGATCGCGTCGATGTTCGGCGTCCAGGCGGGCGCGAGCCCGTCGGTCGCGGCCGGCCACGTGGAGATCATGCTCGGCAGCAGCGCTGCCATGCCGGACATCAGCCCCTCGTCCAGCCCGTCCACGCAACCCACGTCGATCATCCCCACCACGGGAGCGCAGGGCGGCGCGGTCCGCTCCAAGGACGGCATCCCCTGCGTGAACTGAACCGGGCCGGCAACGACCAGCCCTGCGTGCCGTCGTCAACAGGGACCAGCGCTGCCTGACTTATCGCGCGTGCAGCGCCGTGCTCACAGCTGCGATTCGGCGGCAAGGCCGCGGGGGATCACCACCGAGATGTCGAGGCCGCCGTCGGGCTGGCTGCGGGCGGTGACGGTGGCGCCGTGCGCGGTGACGACCGACCGGGCGATGGACAGGCCGAGCCCGACGCCGTCGCGGATGCCGGTCCGGGCTTCCATCCGCCGGAATGGCTCGAACAGCGAGGGCACGGCGTCGTCCGGGATGAACGGCCCGCTGTTGGCGATCTCGAGGTACGCGGCCGCGTTGCTGCTGCCGGTGCGCAGCCGGATCCAGCCGCCGGGCTCGTTGTGCCGGATGGCGTTGCCGACCAGGTTCTGGATCATCCGCTCCAGCAGTTGCGGGTCTCCGGCTGTCTCGGCCGGGTCAAGCTCCGTGTCGACCTTCAGGTTCAGGCGTTCGATTTCGGGGGCGGCGGCGTCGATGGCGTCCTCGGCCCAGGTGGCCAGGTTGGTGAACTCGGTGCTGAGCTTGCCCTGGTCGCTGACAGCCAGGGTGAGCAGCGCCTCGATCATGGTCTCGGCCCGGTCGATCGAGCGCCGCACGCGCACGGCCATGTCCGTGAGCTGGCGCGCCGTCGGGGACGGCTTGGCCAGGGTCACGTCGATCGCCGTGCGCATCACGGTGAGCGGCGTGCGCAGCTCGTGCGAGGCGTTGGCGACGAACCGGCGCTGGGTGGCGAACGCCGCGTCCAGGCGTTCGAGCATGCCGTCGAAGGTGTCGGCCAGTTCCTTGAGTTCGTCCTTGGGCCCGGTCAGCGCGAGCCGCTCGCCGAGGTGCTGTTCGGACGCCCGGCGGGCGGTCTCGGTGATCACCCGCACCGGGCCGAGCACGCGGCCGGACATGAACCAGCCAAGGCCGCCCGACGCAACCGTCATGACGCCAAGGCCGAAGAGCGAGAACTCCAGCAGGTGGTGCAGCGCTTCCTGGCGCTGCGCCTGCGAGCCGGCAGTGTAGGCCTCCACCTGCCTGCACGCGGCCTTGTTCGCAGTTTTGCCTGGGCCAGGCTTGCACGCACCGTACAGGGTGTCTAGCTTCTGGGGGCTGACCGTCGTTGCCGGAGGGGGCTGCACGGGAAGGGTTGCCGGCGACCAGCCCGTAGGTGAGCCCGAGCAGCCCGGACCCGGCGACGAAGAACAGCGCGGCGTAGCTGAGCGTGAGCCGGGTCCTGACCTTCTGCGGCCACAGCCTGCGTACGTTCACGGTCATGTTCATGGCAGCCGGTACCCGCTGCCGACCACGGTGTCGATCAGGCCGGGCTCGCCGAGCTTGCGCCGCAGCCGGCCGATCGTCACCGTGACCGTGCGGGTGAACGGGTCGGCGTTCTCATCCCAGACCCGCTCAAGCAGCTCTTCGGTGCTGACCACGCCCCCGTTGGCGGCCAGGAGCTCTTCGAGGATCCCCATCTCCTTGCGGGTGAGCGACAGCGGCCGGCCCGCCCGGCTGGCCCGGCGGCGGGCCCGGTCGAACACGATGTCGCCGCGCACGATCACCGGGGCGGCGGCCGGGGCGCGCCGGGCCAGCGACCGGACCCTGGCGACAAGCTCCTCGAACGCGAACGGCTTGCCCAGATAGTCGTCAGCGCCGAGGTTGAGGCCCTGCACCCGGTCGCCGACCTCGGCGGCCGCAGTCAGCATCAGGATGCGCGCGGCCGAGCCGGACCCGGCCAGCGTGGCGCAGACCGCGTCCCCGTGCACCCCGGGCAGGTCCCGGTCCAGGACCACCACGTCGTAGGGGATCATCAGGGCCTTCTCGATCCCGGTCGGCCCGGCATAGGCCACGTCCGCGCCGATGCCCTGGTCCCGGAGGCCGTCAGCGATGTCATCCGCCAGCTCGGCCTGATCCTCGACCACCAGCACACGCATAGCTCCATAGTGCCCTCCCGGACATCACATCAGCATCACATGACGTCGTCGGCCGCCCCAGCCGCCAGCCCGCGACCTGGCCTTTCGCGTGGCTTCGGGCACCGGGCCCCGCCCGGTCACCGCGCGGCGTGTGATGCCCGTGTTACACCTGCCCGGATATGCCTGTGGCATGAACGTCATCGAGACAACCGGTCTGACTAAGAGGTACGGCCGCACATGGGCGCTGCGTGAGTGCACGCTGGCCGTCCCCGCCGGGCATGTGGCCGCCCTGGTCGGCCCGAACGGCGCGGGCAAGAGCACGCTGCTGAACCTGACGGTCGGCCTGTCGGCACCGTCCGCGGGGTCGGTGACCGTGCTCGGCGGCAGGCCCGCCGGGTCGCCCGCCGCGCTTGACGGCGTCGCGTTCGTTGCCCAGGACACGCCGCTGTACAAGAACTTGTCGGTCGCGGACATGACCTACGTGACCCGCAACCTGAACCGCCGTTTCGATCAGCCCTACGCGAAGGCCCGGCTGGACGAGCTCGGCATCCCGCAGAAGCGGAAGGCCGGGAAGCTATCCGGCGGGCAGCAGGCGCAGCTCGCGCTGACCCTGGCGCTGGCCCGCCGGCCCAGGCTGCTGGTGCTTGACGAGCCGGTGGCGATGCTCGACCCGGTCGCCCGGCACGACTTCATGGCCACGGTGCTGGCGGCCGCCACTGCCGACGGCGTGTCGGTGCTGCTGTCCTCACACGTGCTGTCTGAGCTTGAGCGGGTGGCCGACTACCTCATCCTGCTGTTCCGGGGCCAGGTGAAGCTAGCCGGCGAAGTCAAGGACCTGCTCGCCAGGCACGGCCAGGCCAGCCTCGAAGAACTCGCCCTGGGCTACTTGCGCGAGACCCCGGCGCCGGAGGTGGCACGATGACCGCGCTGACCATGCCCGGCCGCCCGGATTCCGGCGACGCCAGCCTGCGGCCGTTGCCGTGGCGGCGGATGGCCGGGGTCACCTGGCGGCAGCACCGCTTCGCGCTGGCCGGCGTGACCACGCTGCTCGGGGTGCTGGCGGTGGCCCTGTGGATCACCGGCCTGCAGCTGCACCACGCCTACGCCGCCGCGGCCGCCTGCCACCCGGCGGGCTCACCTGCCTGCCAGGCCATAGCCAGCACCTTCAACGGCATGGGCAACTTCCTGTCGAATGGCATCATCCTGCAGGTGGTACCCCCACTGATCGGGGCGTTCGCCGGGGCGCCGGTGCTGGCCAGGGAGCTGGAGACCGGCACCTTCCGGTACGCCTGGACCCAGGGCTTCGGCCGGTGGCGCTGGGCGCTCGCCAAGCTGGTGCCGCTCGCGGCCGCGCTGGCCGCCGCTGCCGGCGCCTTCGGCGCGCTGCTGTCCTGGTACTACCAGCCCTACCTCGCCACCGGCAACCAGGCCCTGGGCCTTACCGAGCTGTCCCCGTTCAACGCCGGCCTGTTCGGCCTGCACGAGGTCACGTTCCCCGCGTGGACCCTGGCCGCCTTCGCGATCGGCGCCCTGACCGGCATGCTCATCCGCCGGGTCGTCCCCGCGATCGCCGCCACCCTGGCCATCTACGCCGGGCTCGCCTTCGCGGCCGGGGTGTTCGGGCGCGAGCACTACCTGACGCCACTGGTCACCAGCAGCCTGAACGTGCCCGGTTCCGCGATGATCGTGAGCCAGTGGGGGACCAAGGACGGCACGTTCGCGTTCGCGTTCAGCCACGGCCTGCCCCCGATGAGCGTCATCCCCGCCAGCTGCCCTGGCCCGCTGGGGGGCGGCCATCACAAGCCGCCGGTGGGATCACTCCTGCAGTGCATCGCCCAGCAGGGCTACACGCTGTGGACCAGATACCAGCCAGGCAGCCGGTTCTGGCCATTCCAGTGGATCGAGGGCGGCTGGCTGCTCGCGCTGTC
>DASXMU010000354.1:0-7012 GCA_036495485.1 Streptosporangiaceae bacterium | reverse complement strand
TCCAACGAAGACGCCTTCGCCCTGGCCCGGCACACCACCACCGCACAGCACCGCGTCATCCCCGTCGTACTGGCCGACATGCCGGAAGCACCATGGTCATTCACCGCACAGCCGAGCCTGCGCCCCAGCCAGCCGCTGGCCCGGTGACAGGGAAGCCAGCCGGGAATCCTGGCGAAGCGGCCATCTGGCCCGTACATTCGCACCTGCCAGGTGCATTCGGCTCATGGAAGGTGCTGCGGTCACGTGCGATTTGTTTTCAGCCCGCCCGCTGGCCAGGGCGCGGGCCTGCTCACCTTGCCGTTTGACCTGCCGCTGGAAGACTGGCAGGACGAGCGGCTCGTCGAGATCCGCCAGCGCGGCATCTCCCGTCACGTGGTCCGGTTCGTCGCCGACGGCGGCGAGTTCTACGCGCTGAAGTCGATCAGCGAACGGCTGGCCCGGCGGGAGTACCGGCTGCTGCGCTCGCTGGCCGAGCTGAACATTCCCGCGGTCGAGGTCGTTGGCATCGTGGTCGACCGGGGAGCGGACCTGGACGCGATCCTGGTGACCAGGTTCCTGGAGTACTCCACGACCTACCGGGCCCTGTTCTCCAGCTCACGCGGCGGGCAGCCCACCGACCGGCTGCTCGATGCCCTGGTGGAACTCCTCGTCCGGCTGCACCTGTCCGGGTTCTTCTGGGGCGACTGCTCGCTGTCCAACGCGCTGTTCCGCTACGACGCGGGAACGCTGGAGGCCTACCTGGTTGACGCCGAGACGAGCGAGCAGCATCCAGCCCTGACGAACGGCCAGCGCGAGTGGGACCTCGAACTCGCCGTCGAGCGGATCAGCGGGGAGCTGATGGATCTGGAGGCCGGTGAGCTGCTGCCGCCCGGGGTTGACCCGATCGAGACCGGCCTGGAGCTGCACCGCCGCTATGAAGCGCTCTGGGACGAACTGACCCGCGAAGAAATCCTGCCGCCCGGCGAGCAGCGTTACCGGATCGCCGAGCGGCTGCGCCGGCTCAACGACCTCGGCTTCGACGCCGAGGAACTGGAGCTGACCAGCACGCCCGATGGCACCAGGCTGAAGATCAGGACGATGGTCGCCGAGGCAGGCCACCTCAGCGTGCAGCTGTTCCGCCAGACCGGCATCAGCGCCGATGAGAACCAGGCCAGGCGACTGCTCAACGACATCGCCAGCTTCCGCGGCTACCTGGAGCAACAGGGCGGCCATCCGGTGTCCGAGACGGTCGCGGCGCACCGTTGGCTGGAGGAGGTCTACGACCCGGTAGTGGCGGCCATCCCCGCCAGCCTGCGCGACCGGCTGGCCCCACCGGAAATCTTCCACGAGATCCTCGAGCACCGCTGGTACCTGTCCGAGCAGGCAGGCCGCGACGTCGGGACCACCACCGCGGCCCACTCCTACTTCGACACCGTCCTGCCCGGCGTCCCTCAGCCCCTCGCTACGGCCATCGAAGATCCAGCCGCCCCACGCTGACCCGTGCGGTGCCGCGCTTCGCTATGGCACCGGCTTGGCGGCCCATGCCGCCAGCTTTATTTCCTGGCTTCCACGATGTAGCTTTCGGTTGGGCGGCTGTCTAGTTCAATTATATCCGTGCTTTCATATATCGTGTGGCCGGGCGACTGGATCGTAACGTGACTGAATTCAGCACCAGTAAGCAACTCTTGGAGGTAGGTGCTTGTGCAAATATTCTTGCGAGTGCCATACCAGGTCAGGTACTGGCAGAATTTCCCATCTATTGTACGTTCCCATTCGTCGGGAATAACCAGTGCCGCAGCATCGCCCGCATCGTAGTACTTGAACGCCTTGACCGGGTCCATATCGATTACCCGCAGCACGCCGCCCGGCCGCAAAACGCGCCGCAGCTCAGGCAGCGCTGACTCTGTCAGATCATCCCACGAGAACGAGTGAAATACGTGGTTAGCGACCACGCAATCAAAGTGGTCAGCATCGAACGGCAAGCCGTCGAGTATATTGGCAACGTACTGCTGGCCGCAGTCGAGTATGTCGAGGTTAACCCAGCCCTCTGGCTGCACATCGGCGCATCCGAAGTTGAGCATCTTAGGCATCGCGGCTCCTAATGTGACAAATTTCTTTAGAACACATAGCAGATTAAAGCCAAAATCACCGTCCCGAGCTGACTCCGATATTACAATAGCGCCCGTCTCACATGGTGAGCGTGCTGAGCTGTGGCGTCTCGGTAGCTGGCGGGGGGCACATCGGGGGTGGGCAGCAGCGACCACGTGTGGCCGTTCCAGCGGGCCGCGAGAGTGTCGGCGCCCCGCTGGCCGTCATAGTTGCCCACCGCGATGCAGATTGCGGTGATCCTCAGAGTCTGGCCTGGGGTCAGGTTAGCCTCAACGGCATGGCTGATACCGTCCGTGATGCTGGTGAGCGCAAGGCTGACACGATAGCCCGGCTGGAAGCCGACGCTGATGTCTGGGTGGCGACGGCCATCTCGGGCCAGCCTCATCTGGTGCCGTTGTCGCTCGCGTGGGACGGCAGCCGCGTCATCCTCGCCACGCCAGCGAACTCACCCACCGCCAGGAACGCCGCTGCCAGCGGTGACGTCCGCCTCGCGCTGGGCACCAGCCGCGACGTCACCATCATCGAAGCAGCCGCTGGGGTGGTGCCCTGCGCTGATGCCCCGGAGCCGGTCGCGCAGTGCTATGCCGCCCGCACTGGGTGGGATCCACGGCATGAGGATGCGCCGCACGTCTACCTGATCGCCACGCCCCGCACCATGCGGGCCTGGAGAACTCTCGCCGAGATAACCGGCCGCACCATCATGCGCGATGGCCAATGGGCGTCCAGCTGAGCCCATCTCCCTCATTCCGCCGCGCCGCCGTCGGCAATCCGGGAGATGCTCCCGAACGTACCGCTCTGCTAACTTCGCCCTGACGGTATGAATCCCATTAGTGCCTGTGCATTAATTTCTTTATGCCCCTCATTTTCTTATTTAGAAAGAATAGGAACATGGTGGATTTCGCCGAGCTGGATATCATCGCGGGGGAGTACTGGCAGCAAGGCGGCCAGCCTGGACTGGTGTTCGGTGTGGTGCGTGACGGGGAACTCGTGCACTGCGGCGGGTTCGGCCAGCGGTTCCTCGGGGGACCGGCGCCGGACGCGGACACCGTGTTCCGCATCTCGTCGATGACCAAGAGCTTCACCGCCGCGGGCATCATGCTGCTGCGTGATGAGGGCCTGCTCGCCCTGGACGATCTGGCCGAAGCGTACGTGCCCGAGATGCGCGGCTGGCCGCCGGTCACCGCGGACTCGGCCCGGGTCACGGTGCGGCACCTGCTCACCATGACCGCGGGCTTCCCCGCCGAAGATCCATGGGCCGACCGGCAGCAGGGGCTGCCGCTGGAAGACTTCTCCGCGCTGCTTTCCGGTGGCGTCAGCTTCGCCTGGGCGCCGGACACCAAGTTCGAGTACGCCAGCCTCGGGTACGCGATCTTGGGCCGGATCATCACGGCCGTGTCGGGGCTGGCCTACCCGGAGTTCATCCGGCAGCGGCTGCTGAACCCGCTCGGCCTGACCCACACCGGCTACGAGGCCGCCGGGTTCGCGGCCGACGATCTGGCCCTGGGCTACCACCCCACGTCTGATGGCTGGGCCGAAGTGCCGATGGACCCGTGCGGCGCGTTCGCCCCGATGGGCGGGGTGTTCAGCAGCGTGCGTGACCTGGCTCGCTGGGTGGCTGGGTTCCTGGCCGCCTATCCGCCCGGCGGCGACGGCGCCCCCCACCCGCTGGCGGTCGCCAGCCGCCGGCAAATGCAGCTGCCCCAGGTCTTCCTCGGCATGTCGCCCGCGTTCCCGGCGGGTGGCTTCCCGATGTCCTACGGGTTCGGCCTGATCATCGACCACGACGCCGAGCTGGGCCAGATCGTGCACCACCCCGGCGGATATCCCGGCTTCGGCAGCCACATGCGGTGGCATCCGGCCACCGGTACCGGCGTCTTCGCCCTGGCCAACTGCACCTACGCCACGCCGTACCCGCTGACGGTCAAGCTGCTGGAGGCAGTGGTCCGCCAGGACAAGACCACCCCGGCCGCCAGCGGTTCGGCCCTGGCCCCCCGCGGCGAGCCCTGGCCGGAGACGGTGGCAGCGCGGGACGCGGTGAACCGCCTGCTGCGGGACTGGGACGACGCCGAGGCGGACCGGCTGTTCACGCCGAACGTGGCCCAGGACGCGCCGTACCCGGCACGGCGCCGCGCCATCGAGCTGATCCGTGAGCGCATCGGCGCGTTCGGCGACGACCCGGACCGCCCAGCCGAGTTCGACACCCCGGCACGCTGCCGCTGGTGGCTCACCGGCGACCGCGGCGCGACCCAGGCCCAGATCCTGCTCAGCCCCGAGAAACCACCCCGCGTCCAGTTGCTCAGCCTGGCCGTCCCGCCCGCCCCCGGGTCCCCGCTGGCCGACGCGCTGACCCGCGTCATCGGCTGGCTCAACGGCGGCGAGCCCGTCCCCGCAGGCGAAGGGCTCGACCCCGCCCTGGCCTCGCGCCGCGTCCGGTCCGCCGCCGCGTGGGCCGGGACCTGCCGCGGTGGCCCGTGCCGCGCGGGCGACGGCGCCTCGTCGGTCACCGTGGACCTCACCGGCGAACACGCCAGCTTCACCCTAGCTATCACCATCGACCCAGCCACCGGCCTGCTCCACCAGCTCGACCTCACCGGCGGCTAGCAGCGATCCAGAACCTCCGGAGTCTGGCCGGGCAGCGGCTGCATGTTCCCGCGTCTCGGTCCTGGCGGCGGTGCCGCCGTAGTGAGCAACCTCGGACAGGCGATCGCTGCCACTTCGAAGTTACCGTTCCGCTTATCGGTGGTGAGTCCGGGGACGCCGGGCAATCCGCTGCCGTGGACGGAGTGTGCTGAGGTGACGGGGCTGTCGCCATCGGCGTCCAACTGCCATCCGCGCACGCTGGCGCGATACGGGCCATTGCCGAAGGTGCCGGGGACCGATGCGAGGAGGAGCGATGACGGCAGGACCGGAACCGCCGGCCGGGACCCGTCCGGTATCCCGGAGGGGGTGGCAGCGGATGTCGGCGGCGTGGCGGTCGGGACCGCTGGCGGTGCGGAACTTCCGGTTGCTGGCGGGTGGTCAGCTCACCTCGACGGTGGGCGACTATTGCTACGCGGTGGCTCTCCCCTGGCTGGTGCTGTCCACGCACGGCGGGCCGGTCCTGCTCGGCACGGTGCTGGCGTGCTACGGGGTGCCGCGCACGGTGATGATCCCGCTGGGCGGGGCGCTGACCGACAAGATCGGGGCACGCACGCTGATGCTGGTGGCCGACGTCGTGCGCTGCGTGCTGGTGGCGGTGCTGGCGCTGCTGGCGACGCGCCACGTCGCGTCGCTGGTGACGCTGGGACCGCTGGCCGCGCTGATCGGCGCCGGTGAAGGCCTGTTCATCCCGGCCTCCTACGCGATCTTGCCATCCTTGCTGGAGCCCGGCCAGTTCGCGGCGGGCAACGCCGTGTCCTCGGCGGCGGTCCAGGCGGGCTCGCTGTTCGGGCCGGCGCTCGGCGGCGCGCTGGTCGCGACCGTGGGGTCGGGTCCGGCGTTCGCGGTCGACGCCGGCTCGTTCGCGGTGTCGGCGCTGTCACTGGCGCTCATCCCACGGCGCCGGGCGCAGGCCGTGAGTGCCGGGCCTGGAGGGGGTACCGAGTCCGCAGTTGCTCCTCAAGAGGCTGCCGATACTGACAAGGACACTCGCCGGAACGGCGGCATGGGCGAGCTTAGGGTGCTGGACTTGCTGCGGCGGTCGCGGGCGATGCAGGTCATGATCATGGTGGTCATCGTGGGCAACCTGACCAGCGGCGGGCTGTCGGAGGTGGCGCTGCCGGCGCTGGCGCACGCCCGGTACGGGGCGGTCGGGTACGGCGCGCTGCTGGCGTGCTTCGCGGGGGGCGGCGTGGTCGGCACGCTGCTGGCCGCGCGCACCGGGAAGCTGCGCAAGCCGGCGCATGTCGCGGGGCTGGCGTTCCTCGTGCAAGCGGCGGTTATGTCCCTGGTGCCCTACCTGGGCGGCGAGGCCGGCGCGGCGGCGGCGCTGTTCGTGTTCGGCGGATGCAACGGGCTGGGCAACGTCATCTTCGTCACCGCGGGCCAGCGGTGGACGCCGCCGCACCTGCTCGGGCGGGTCATGGGGCTGATGATGATGTTCGCGCTGGGCACGTTCCCGGCGTCGGTCGCGCTCACCGGCATCCTGGTGCACCACCTCGGCCCGACGCTGTTCTTCCCGATCGCGGGGGTGGTGGTGGGCGTGGCCATCCTCGGCGGGCTGAGCCAGCAGGAGTACCGCGACTTCGGCTCCGCTCAGCCTGATGGCACCTACCTGCTGGCGGGCCTGAAGGGCTTGAACAGACCGGCGGCGGACGCGGCGGTGGACCCGGCAGCGACAACCGCGAGGTAGGGGACGGCGGTGGGCACGGGCACCACCGGTCGTGTCGCAGTATGTAATGCGACGTTCTGTAGTTAGCTGGTACTTCGCCTGAAGCTGTGACTTGTAAGTGTGGCGAGGAACGGGGTGGTCATCCGGTCAGGCGGCATGGGTTTCGAAGCCGACGGAACCGAGGTCGTGGCCGGGGGTGAGGCGGACGTCGGCGTCCAGTGCTGCGGCAAGCTGCCGTAGCAGCGCAATGGTGGGTTCGGTGCCGCCTTCTTCGATGCACTCGATCTCATCGGCGGTCATGTCGGTGCGGTCAGCGAGTTCGGCAACGCTCAGGCTCAGGGTAACCCGCCGGTCATAGACTGCCTTCCCGAAGGCCAGGGCCTCGCGGATGGCGATCCGCTCCGGCTCGCTGGTCTCGGGGTCGGGCCGCACCCAGCGGGTGTGAGAGCTGGTCATCACGCCTGCCTCTCATAGGTGTGCGCCGCAGGTCCGTGGTGGGCACGTTCGCAGGCTTGCTGCGCCCGGACCGCCCGGCCGATCTGCCGCTGATCATGCTGGCGGGTCTTGCGGAACACGGTCAGCAGCACAATCACGCCGTCGGGCTTGCACCAATAC
>DASXMU010000353.1:0-2879 GCA_036495485.1 Streptosporangiaceae bacterium | reverse complement strand
CCCCGCACCAAGCCCTTTGCAGCCATCAGCGCCGCCCTCCCCGTAGCCGGCTGACCAAGCTTCCAGCCACGAGCCTACGGGCACAACGGACCAATACGGTCAGGCCAGCACGGCTTGCACCCCGCGCACCGCGTCGGTAACCGGCGCCAGCGCCTCCTCATGGGGCAGGTCGGCCCCGGCCGCCGTCGACAGCGACACGCCGAACCCGTCCTGCACGGCCCCGGCGATCCGGTCCAGCGCGCCGGTCAGCTCGTGCACACCATCCGCCGTCGGCGCCGGTTCCCCATGGTCCATGCCGACCGCGGTCGCCGTCACGGTATCCATCACCCGCTCCAGCCCGACCAGCGCCGGCCACCAGGCAGAAGACCAGTGGTTGATGGAACGCGGCTGGGCCATGGTCCGCTGGAACTCGGCCTGCAGGTCCGACAGCTCCCGGTAGGTCTGCCTGCGCAGCTTCCCCCGGTCCGGCGAGCTGCCGGTCAGCGCCCCCTCGGTGTACCTGGCGACGTGGCTGACCGCCTCGGCGAACTGGCCGGGCAGGTGCGCCCGCCAGCTCGACGGCCACGGCGCGTACCCGACCACCAGCGCGATGCCGCAGCCCAGCAGCGTGTCGATCAGCCGCGCCTCGGCCAGCCGCCACCCGCTCCGGTCGAGCAGGTCGATCAGCACGACGACCAGGGGTGTCAGGAACGTGGACAGCAGGCCGTAGTTGAGGCTGCGCCCGTAGGGCAGCAGCGCCGCCAGCACCGCGAACGGGATCAGCAGCCACGGCCCGTACGGCACGATGGCCAGGATGACCGCGCCGAGCACGGCCCCGACGACCGTCCCGATGCCACGCTGCAGCGCCCTGGCGAACACCGAGCCGAAGTCCGGCTTCAGCACGATGGCCACGGTCAGCACGACCCAGTACGACCGCTGCAGCGGCAGCACCTCGCTCATCACCGCGGCGACCCCGATGCTCGCCATCAGCCGCAGCGCGAACAGCCGGACCAGCTTGCCCGCCCGGATCTTGTCGAGCACCCCGCTGAACCGCTCCCGGGAGCCGCGCGGTGCGGGAGCTGGCCCGTCGGGTATCCGCTTGCCCGACAGCAGCCGCGCCGCACCAGTCAGCGCGTTGCACAGTGCCTGGCCACCCGGGCTATCGCCCCAGGCCGGCGGGATGGACGGCGGCGGCGACCCGTACTGGATCGAGTCCGCCATCTGCTCGACAGCGTCGGCGACCCGGCCGGGCACCGTGACACCCGCCAGCTGAAGTGCCGCCGCCGCCTCGCTCAGCAACTGCGACTGGTTGAGCAGCGCGGCCAGCCGCATCAGCCGGGGATCAACGCCGCCGATCGCCGACCGGGTGGTCAGGAGCTGGTCGTAGGCCACACTCACCGCGGCCGTCACGGCCCGCCTGGCCGCCGCATAGCCGTCGGTGCCAACCGCCCGCAACCGGGCCGCCTGCGCCCGGTACACATCCGCGATCGCATGCTGCTCCGCAGCACGGGGGTACAGGATCCAGCCGGGGATGATCAGGATCATCGCCCAGGCGACCCCGATGAGGTATTCCAGCGGCCCGCTCCACCACGGCCGCAGCCCGCCTAGCGGCCCGAAGCCGAATGCCGCGTACGTCAGCAGCTGCAGCCCGGTCACCGAGCCTGTGCTGCCCAGCTCGCTCACGACCACCGACAGCCCGGCGACCAGCACGAGCACGGCGACGGCGATCCAGCCACGTCCATGGATCACGGTCCCGACGGTCAGTCCCACCGCCCCGCCGAACACCGTGGCCGACCCAACCCGCTTAGCCCGCGCCCGGTACGGCCCGCCGACGTCCACCACCACGGCGATCAGCCCGCCGATGGCCGGCAGCAGCCCGAGCGCCACCCGGTGCACGCCGAGCCCGATGGCCAGCGGCACGCAGATGGCCAGGGCGGCGCGGATCATCAGTGGCCAGGGCGGCGGAGCCCGGCGTGGCCGGACGACTTCGACCAGCCATTCCGGAGCGACCGCGTCACGAACCCTGGCCGCAGCCTCCCACGGCAGTTGCTTCAGCGCGCCTCCTCGGTGTCACCCAGAGGATCCCCTCGTCACCCAGCTAGATGCAAGGCAACTGGCGCGCGGCTATTCCCAGGTGCGGCTACTTCTTGAACGCGTCGCGGACGTTCTTCCCCGCGTCCTTCACCTGCTCGCCAACCTGCTTGGCCGCGCCCGAGGTGCGCTCGCGCTGGCCTTCGGCCTCCAGATACGGATCGCCGGTGGCCCGGCCGAGGTCCCGCTTGCCGCGCCCCTTGCCCATCTGGAACCGGTTCTTGAGCTTGTCCATGAAACCCATGTGGTTCCCCTCTCCCGTATCGGCTACCGGCCTCTGCTGCCCACGAATCCCCAGATCATGCGCCGGGACCCGCATTCACCTACCGGCTGGCCCGCCTGGCCGCCCCGGCGTCCGCCGTCTCGTCACCTGGCTCCGCCTCGAACAGCAGCCCGGTTTGCGACAGCCGCTGCTTGTTCGCGACCGACTGGAAGACGACCGGCACCACGCCGACGGCATTAGATCGTAGACCCCGTCACGCGCTGGCACGCTGCCCCGGTGATCGAGGCATAAACCTCAGACCCGTCACGCGCTGGCACCCTGCGGCGCTGGCCAAGGTATGAACCTCAGACCCGTCACGCGCTGGCACCCTGCGGCGCTGGCCGAGGTGTAGATCCTTTTCATTTTTGGAAGGAAAGAAAATCGCCGAACCGTTCCCTGCTGGGCATTGCGGTACGCGGGGAGTCCATGCTCCTGGAGGGCCGCGTCCTCACCGTTTCCGGGCCGGGCCCGTGGGTAGTGGCGATGCCGATGCGCCTCCCTCCGCTGTTGCGTTCCGGTCACCTGATCCACCACCGTGGGGCCGAGA
>DASXMU010000352.1:0-22649 GCA_036495485.1 Streptosporangiaceae bacterium | reverse complement strand
CTCGCTGCGGGCCGAGAAGGAGAAGGTGCTGTCCGCGGTCAAGATCCCCGAGGACCTGGCCGTGGGCACCGCGCGCGGCCAGTACGCCGCGGGCTGGCAGGGCGGCATCGAGGTGCCCGGCTACCTGGAGGAGGAGGGCATTCCGCCCGACTCCACCACCGAGACCTACGCGGCCCTGCGGCTCACCATCGACACCCGGCGCTGGGCCGGGGTGCCGTTCTACCTGCGCACCGGCAAGCGGCTGCCGACCCGGATGACCGAGATCGCGGTGCTTTTCCAGCGCGCGCCGCACCTGCCGTTCACCGCCACCGACACCGAGGAACTGGGCCAGAACGCCATCGTGATCCGGGTCCAGCCCGACGAGGGCGTGACCGTGCGGTTCGGGTCCAAGGTGCCGGGCTCGGCCATGGAGGTCCGCGACGTGAACATGGACTTCGCCTACGGCGAGTCGTTCACCGAGTCCAGTCCCGAGGCCTACGAACGGCTGCTGCTGGACGTGCTCATCGGTGACCCGCCGCTGTTCCCGCGCCAGGAAGAGGTCGAGCTGTCCTGGCGGATTCTGGATCCCATCGAGGAATACTGGGCCGAGCACACCAAGCCGGAGCCCTACGTGGCGGGATCGTCCGGGCCGATCGGCGCGGACGTCATGATGAGCTCCTCCGGCCGGTCCTGGCGGCGACTGTGACCCGGCTGCCGGCCAGCGCGACAAGGAGAAGGGCGCGATGACGATCGACCTGTCGGAGACCACCACAGGTCACATCCATGACGCGCTGATGCAGGCGCGGCACAAGCTGGGCGGACCCGCGCTCGGGATGGTGCTCACGCTGATCATCGTGACCGACGAGTCCAGCCAGTACGACGCGATCCGCGCGGCCAGCCAGGCAGCACGTGAGCACCCCTGCCGGGTGGTCGGCGTGATCGCCCGCAACCCCGCGGGCCGGTCCCGGCTCGACGCGGAGATCCGGCTGGGTGAGACCGGGCCCGGTGAGACCCTGCTGCTGCGGATGCACGGCCCGCTCGGCGCGCACGCCGACTCGGTGGTGACCCCGCTCGTGCTGCCGGACACACCGGTGGTGACCTGGTGGCCTGGCCCCGCGCCGTCGATCCCGTCCGCCGACCCGCTCGGCGTCCTAGCCCAGCGCCGGGTCACCGACGCCGCGGCCAGCGACAAGCCACGCCAGATGCTGACCGTCCTGGCCTCGGGTTACCGGCCCGGCGACACGGACCTGAGCTGGACCCGGGCGACGTCCTGGCGCTCGCTGCTCGCCGCTACCCTGGACCAGCCCTACGGCGAGCTCACCGGCGGCCAGGTCAGCGCGGAGCAGCACAACCCGAGCGCCGACCTCATCGCAACCTGGCTCGCCGGCCGGCTCGGCGTACCGGTTCCCCGGCAGGTCTCCGCCGGGCCCGGCATCACCGAGGTGAGCTTCTCGACGGCCGACGGAGACATAACCCTGAGCAGGCCGGATGCGCGCACCGCCACGCTGGCGCGGCCGGGCCAGCCCGAACGCCGGGTGTCGCTGCTGCGGCGCGAGACCGCGGAGCTGCTCACCGAGGAACTGCGCCGGCTCGACCCGGACGAGGTGTACGCGGAAGCGCTGGCCAGGTTCGCCGGCCACCCGATCAGCGAGGACGAAGTCGCGTGAGCGCCCCCGAGGTTCTCATCCACCGCGACGCGCCGCTGCTCGCCAAGGCGGTCGCCGCCCGGCTGGTCACCAGGCTGGTCGACGCGGCGGCGACCCGCGGCGCGGCGTCGGTGGTGCTGACCGGCGGTGGCATCGGCACGGCCGTGCTCGCCGAGCTCTCCGGCGCGCCCGCCGCCGGCGCCGTCGACTGGCGGCACCTGGACATCTGGTGGGGAGACGAACGCTTCAGGCCGGCTGGTGACCCTGAGCGCAACGAGACCGGGGCGCGGGAGGCGCTGCTCAGCAAGGTGGATACCGACCCCAGCCGGGTGCACCCGATGCCGGGCCCGGACGGGCCGGACGGTGACAACCCCGAGGCGGCGGCCGCCCGCTACGCCGGCTGGCTGCGCGAAGCGTCCCGGCCGGAGGATCACGGCCAGGTGCCCTCCTTCGACGTCCTGCTGCTCGGGATAGGCCCGGAGGGGCACGTTGCCTCGCTGTTCCCGGGCATGCCCGCCCTCTACGACGAGCGGCCCGTGGTCGCCGTCCGCGGCTCACCCAAGCCGCCGCCCACCAGGCTGTCGCTGACCCTGCCCGCGATCCGCTCGGCGCGCGAGGTCTGGGTGATCGCCGCCGGGGAGGAGAAGGCGGCCGCCGTGCAGCTCGCCCTCTCCGGCGCGGGCCCGGTCCAGGTGCCGGCCGCGGCCGCCCGTGGGAGGCAGCGGACCCTGTTCCTGCTCGACCGCCCGGCCGCGCGCAAGCTGCCACCCGAGCTCGGCCGGCTGGCGAGCCCCTGACGATTTCCGCCGCGCCGCGGCGCGAAGCCCGGGTCAGCGGCCACAAGCCCCAGTGAATAACGCGACCCTGCCGGTAAACCGTGACAAAGATACGTGACGTCGGCAGTACCTTGGCTATGATCACGCCGTGCCAACGGTGCCGCGCAGAAGCCCACATCGTGACCATTTGGTCGTTTGCGGAGATGACACGCTGACGACCAGGACTATCGAGGAACTCACTACCAGATACGGCCAATCCGTGACGGTCATCCTCCCGTCCCGGCAGAGCAATCAGGGCCCCCGTATCGCACAGATTGCCGGTGTGCGGGTCATCGAACGCGACCGGCTCGACATCGAGGCCTTTCGCGAAGCGCACCTGCATTCGGCGCGAGCCCTGGCGCTGCTCCGGCAGGACGATCTCGGTAACTTCCATGCCGCGCTGCGCGCGGTCGAGCTGAATCCCGGCATCAGGCTGGTCGTCGCGATCTTCAACACGCGCCTGGGCGAGCGGGTGCGGTCATTCTTCGACGATTGCGCGGTCCTGTCCGATTCGGCCATGTCCGCGCCGGCGTTCGCCGCCGCGGCGCTGGGCGAGACCGCACCCAGCCACATCCGGCTGTCCGGGCGCACCATGTACGTGACCCGCAGCAGCGAGGTGGACCCGGCCGACGTGATCTGCGGCCTCGCCGAGATGGGGGGACAGGCCGCCGCGCCGAGGCTGCTGCCCGCCGACGTGGCCAGCGCCGATCTGGTACTCGCCGTCGCGGCGGGGAGGTCAAAGGACCCGCTGACCAGGTCCAGGAGGCCAGTCCGTGCCGCGGTTGGCGTAGCACGAAGGCTCGTGTGGCACAAGTGGGGTGCGGCCTTCGCCGTGCTGTTCGCTGTGCTGGTCGCCGGCTTCCTGCTGTTCACCACCGAGAACTCGGCGGGGAACGCGCTCTACTTCACGTTCCTGGACGCGGCTGGTGCGGCGGTCACCACGAGAACCAACTCGACGACCACCAAGGTCGCTCAGTTCCTGCTGACCTTCGATGGCATGGCGTTCCTGCCCGTGGTCACCGCGGCCATCGTCGGCGCGCGCCTGACTGGATCATGGCGGCCCAAGCCGAAGCCGGTCAGCGATCATGTCGTGGTGGTCGGCCTGGGCAACGTCGGCACGCGTGTCGCCGGCCAGCTGCATGACCTTGGCATCGACGTCATCTGCATAGACCGTGACGAGAACCCGCAGGGGGCCGCGATGGCCCAGCGGCTCGGCATCCCGCTGATCGTCGGCGACGCCCGCAGGGAGGAAACCCTCCGGGCCGCCAACATCGACACCAGCCAGGCGCTCGTGTCGGCGACCAGCAGCGACAGCGTCAACCTGGAAACCGCTCTGTATGTCCGTGCGCTGCACGACGATCTGCGCATCGTGCTGCGGCTGTTCGACGGCGATCTCGCCGAGCGGGTGGAGAAGGCGATCGGCAACACCATCTCACGCAGCGTGTCCTACCTCGCCGCGCCCACCTTCGCGCTCGCCATGCTGGAGCACCAGGTGCTGCGGACCATCGCGGTCGGGCGCCACGTCCTGCTCGTCGCCGAGGTGCAGCTCAGCCCGGATGCGGAGCTGACCGGGCACCAGGTGGGCCAGGTGCACAAGGCAGGCGAGGCACGCGTCATCGGCCTGCAGCGCCGGGGCATGACCCGGGTCGACTGGTCGCCCGGGGAGGAATACCGGCTGGAACCTCAGGACCGGCTCTTCCTGCTGGCCACCCGGGCCGGGCTCGGACGTGTCGTGGCGCGCAGCCGGCCGGACGGCAGAGCGCCAGATCGACCCTAAAGTCCCGTCCGTCCTGAAACATCCGATCTCTCTGAAAGAATCATCCCGTCTGACCTGCCCGGCTTGTTCCGAAACATCCCGAAACTTTAATAATCTCTCAGTCACGGGTCTCCCCCAAGACGATCTTTAGAGTTACGCTCAGAGCAGATCTTCCACCTGGTTCAACCGAGCCACTTCTGAACGTAAGGCAGGTCTGGATGATCCGCTGCGTGCCGGTTCAGATACCCCGGCACGCGCTCAGTCCCGCGGCGATCCCGATAGGCCTGGAAGGAAATTCAGGTCCCGGCCGCCACGGCATTCATCACTCCCACGCGCCCGCCTTCCACCGCGGCCTAGGTCTTGGCCGGCGCGCGGATCACTCTCGGGAGGGTTACCTTGACCGTTACTGACGACAAAACCACCGCGGCACCCACCTCCCTTGTCGCCGACCCCGCACCATTGGGGCTGGCCGCATTCGCGCTGACCACGTTCCTGCTGTCGGCTGCCAACGCCGGCTGGATGACTAAGGCAACGGGCGACGCATGGCTGGGTTACGCATTCGCCTACGGCGGGCTCATCCAGCTGCTGGCAGGGATGTGGGAATTCCGTAACCGGAACGTGTTCGGTGCGACCGCGTTCTCCACGTACGGCGGATTCTGGATCGGGCTCGGCCTGTGGGCAAGGCTGGTGGCACCTACGGCGGCCGGGAACGCCGGCAGCCATGACCTCGGCTGGATCCTGCTGGCCTTCGCCATCTTCAACACCTACATGCTGGTCGCCAGCATGGGGGTGAACGCGGCGGTGTTCGGCGTGTTCCTCACCCTGGAACTGACCGAGATCATCCTGTTCATCGGGAATTTCACCGGCAGCAGCGGGACGGTGAAGCTCGGTGGTTACGTCGGTGTCGTGACCGCGCTGGTGGCCTGGTACACCTCCATGGCGGGCGTGATGAATGGCCAGCGGGGCAAGGTCTTCATGCCGGTCGGCAAGCCCTTCCTCAGCTAGCGCGCCTTTCTTTAGCTGTCAGCACGGTGGTCCCGGAGACCGCAGCGGTCTCCGGGACCACTCGCGTCTACGCTCATGGGGATGGACCTTCAGGAGAAGCACCAGATCGACCGGGAGCGCCTGGCCGGGCAGCTTGCCCAGATGAGGGCGCGCACGCGCCCCTGGCGGTCCATTGCCGCGCTGGCCCTCGCCATCGCCGCCGGGATCACCTCGTTCGAGCAGCACGTGGACAGTTTCAGCGATCCCAGGGTCACGGCCACCACCAAGCTGATCACGGCGGGCACCGCCGCCGCGTTCTGCGTGTTCGCCAGCGGCGCCACAGTGGGGCTGTCGGGCCGGTCCAGGGACATCCTGCAGCCCAGGGTCGGATCGGCGCACGCGGCCGTGGTGCGCTACTCCATCCTGCTCGCCGGGACCCTGGCCACGCTCGTCATCACGCTGCAGCTGTTCAAGATCCCGATCGGCCAGCTGGTGCTCGGCGGGGCGCTCACCGGCGTCATCCTCGGGCTGGCCGGGCAGCAGACGCTGTCCAACCTGTTCGCCGGGATCGTCCTGCTGCTGTCGCGGCCGTTCAGCGTCGGGGACAGGATCCGGGTCCGCTCCGGCGCGATGGGCGGCATCATGGAGGGCACGGTGAGCGAGATAGGCATCACCTACGTCCGGCTGGACACCGGTGACGGGGTTCTCGCGCTGCCCAACGCTCAGGTACTGGCCGCGGCCGTGGGCCCGGTACCCCCGGGCAGTCCCGATCAGCCTCGCTGATCCCCGCCACCTGGCAGGCCGGTGCGGCGGGGGGGCGCTGCCATCCCGCCGCACCGGCCAGTAACACCAAGAAAGCCCAAATACGCCTACATGAACCGATATACCCGGACTGGTCCCTAGGCTGGGCAGCACTGCTGGGATGACCAATCCGTGCTTCTCTGCCGGAACCACGCCCTACGGTGCTTTCCTGTACCGGAACCGCACCCCGCGGTGCTTCCTGTGCCGGAACCCCACACCCTACGGCAACTGCTTAGGCGCCCTTTTTCTTGGATTCAAACCCGGCGAGTACATGGGCGGGGATACGGCCGCGATCGCTGACCTCGATACCGGTCGTCTTTGCCCATGCCCGGATCTCGGCGCTGCGCTGGCGGTTGGCTGCTGTCCGCCGCCGCTTCCCGGGGAGTCCGCGCATTGCTCCCCGGCGCGCGTGTTCAGCGAACTTTCCCACCACCTCGCTGAACTTCTCGCTGTGCTTGGCGCAAAGGTCAATCTCGTACTCCTCGCCATCGAGGCCAAACGTAAGGCTCCGCTGCTGCCCGTCGGGAATCTCTTTATCGTCGTA
The DNA here is from genome assembly GCA_036495485.1 of Streptosporangiaceae bacterium. Taxonomy (GTDB): domain Bacteria; phylum Actinomycetota; class Actinomycetes; order Streptosporangiales; family Streptosporangiaceae; genus PALSA-505. The sequence goes on along the minus strand of DASXMU010000352.1, from coordinate 16,124 downwards.
GTCGCATGCGTATGTGACAGAAACTTTCTGTGCCACTAGCGGCCCCCCTTCTCCTGCGGCAAATATATCCCGCTGACGCGCAACATAACCGTGTAGATTGCGGCGAGTGCAACAGGTGCCGCCGACCCCCCCGATCGGCGCAACCAGCGCAGCCGATCCAATCAGCGCAACCCGCAGCATGGGGGCCAGGGCGGCCCGGCCCCCGGATATGCACTGCGGATCGCGGCGAAACCGGCCAACGGCCGATGAGCAGCATGGCTTATGGGGCCGGTGCGGAGGTCGCCTCCTCGGCGAATGGCGCATCGCGGTTCCAGCCGGACGGTATTCCGCGAAGGCTACAGGTGCGGCCCGGGGGACTCAGGCGCACCGGCCGTCAGTCAGGAACGGCGCCGGGGGGGACGGTATTCCCGGTCCGGCGACTCGGCGCGCCCGGGATGGTAGGCGAAGGATTCGGAGGGCAGGCCGTCCGGGCGGCCGCGCAGGGAGTAGGCGCCGGCGTCGTCCGGCTCGTCCTGGTGTGGCGGCTCGTCCTGGTGTGGCTCGTACCCGTCGCCCGGGCCTGGCGCGCCGTGGCGGTTTTCCTGGCCGGCGTAGCCGGAAACCGGCGGGACGGGCCGGAAGGTCTCCGTGGGCGGGCCTGGCAGGTAGCCCTGCTCGGCTTCGCCGGTGTAGTCGCCACCCAGCGGATCGAACCCGAACGTGCCATCCGGCTCGCCGGAACCGTAGCCCGCTTCCGGATGCGAGCCGTAGCCCGGTTCCGGATGCGAGCCGTAGCCCGGTTCCGGGCTCCCGCTGTAACCGCCGGGCGGGGGGGCCGGGGAACTCAGCGGGTCAGGGCCGGGGTACGGCCCACCACCCTGGTCGCCCTGCCAGCGGCCCACAGGCAACGGCCCGGTGGGTATGCGGCGGCCTTCCTGGCCGCCAGGGGCGTGCGCGCCATACCCGGCCGGAGCCGGTTCCTCGTCACGCGACGGCGGCCCCTGGTGCCGGGGCGCCGACCGGTGCCGTGGTGCGTCCTGGTAGCCGCCCGGAGGCCCGGGATCGGCGGCGGGGCTGAAGCCGCCGTAACCGCCTTGCGGCGCCTCACCATAGCTGTCGTGGTCGTCCTGGTAGCCCGGTGGGAATTCGCCATACGAGCCGCCCGGCGCGGGCCGGTCGTAGCTGGCCGGCGGGATGTCCTGGTAGCCGGCGTCCTGCCCCTGGTCCTGGTAATGCTGGCCGGGTGCGTCGTAACGGTAGCCAGGTGCGTCGCGGTAGCTGGCGGCCGTGACCTGGGTCTCCGGCCCGGGCGGGAACTCCTGGTAGCCGCCGTGCGGGGGGGCAGCCGGATAGCCGGCGTCCCGCCCGGGATCCTGGTGACCGGCGTAACTGGGGCCACCCAGCGGGTCGGCCGCCAGCGGCCGCTCGTGCTCAGGGCGGGCCGGTGGGTAGTCGGGCAGGTAGTCGTCACCAGGCCGCCGTGCGGCCGGCGGCAGGCCATCCACGGCCAGCTCGGGAGCCATGTCGATGGCGGCGGTCGGCGGCCCGGGATCGGGTCCCACGCGCGTCGGCTCGGCGGCCTGCCATCCCAGGTCAGGAACGGCGTGCGCCTGCGACCCACGGCCGGATGCACCAGGCGGGCCCTTCCTGAGGGCTTCGATCATCCTGGGCAGCTCAGGAATGGGCAGCCTGAAGGTACCGGTGCAGGTACCGCCCTGCCAGATGCTGAACACCGCGATCCCGGTGTCGGCATACCAGCTGACCCGCATGGACCGGGCTTCTCCGCGCACGTCGAAGAAGACCTCGCCAAGACGAGGCAAAGGGGCTGCGTCTGACGCAGACATGGTGCCCATGGTGACCCTGAACCACGGAGCTTGTCTAGCTGATCGCCGGACATGCACCGTTCCATCGTGGCCAGGAATGCACTGATCCGCCGGGCGCAGACCGGCATCCGGGGGCCCCGGGGGGCGTCCCGCCGGGAAGATACGGCGGGCTGCCGCGCAGCCCGCCGACGGCCGGCAGGCGTGGCCGCGCGCCTCGCCGCGACACGACAGCAGGGTTAATTTGCCACCCTGGCTGCGCGGAGACTACGCCGGATGGCATGATTATGCGCCGGAGCAAGGCATGATTCGTACCACGTACTAGGCGGCGGTCCCGCGTATCCCGCAGCCACGGGCGTAGTGCATGGTACCTGGCCACAGAACCTGGTTCGTCCGCGTGGGAACACCACGGCTGTATAGCGCGTTGCACTTTTGTGACGGGGCTGACGCCGTAAACGCGAAGGTTCGTGTGGGCTACGAGCCGAACGCTCCGAGAAGCGATGAAAGTCCCATTGAACTGGTTGAGGTGATTTGAGTCATGTCTGAGGCACGTCGGCACGCAGCTGTGCTCCCCCGCCCCAATTGGGGGTGGCAGGATGCTGCCGCATGCCAAGGCGAGGACCTCCTTCTTTTCTTCGGACCCGACGGTGAGCGTCAGCCGGAGCGTGAGCTGCGCGAGCGGAAGGCTAAGGCGGTCTGCGCGAGTTGCCCGGTGCGCAGCGAATGCCTCAACTACGCGGTCGGCCGGCCGGAGAAGTATGGCACCTGGGGTGGGCTGAACGAGGACGAGCGTTCCTCCGAGCGCCGCCGCCGCATGCGCCGGGCGAACGCGGCCTAATGGCGGCGGCCTAGCTGGCTAACCCTGTTCGACGACCTCCGGTCGTCTTCCCGTTAGCCAGTCCGCGATTTTGCCCGGGGGGCCGAGCCCCCCGGAACCCCCACGAGGCGGCCAACGCTGCTCGCTGCCCTTCGGCCAGCTTCGCCGCAGCCCGCAGTGTTTTCCCCGGGGGGCGACCCCCCGGACCCCCACGATCGGGGCGGGGGTTGGTGGGGCCGGTTTGCCATTCGCGGTGGGACGGCCCCCCGGACCCCACGATCGTGGTTGCGGTGAGTGAGCTGCTGGTGGTGCGTCTTGGCCATCGCTTTCATTCGGGGGTGCGGTTGAGGAGTTCCAGGACGTCGGAGTCGGTTAGCTGGCGGAATGAGGTGTACCACTCGCCGACGGCTCTGAATGTGGCCGGGGCCGCGAGCGCTACCAGGTCGTCCGCCTCGCCGGACAGGGCGGTCATCGACGCCGGGGCCGCCACCGGAACGGCGAGTACCGTCTGGCCCGCCGATCTGGCTCGCAGCGAGCGCAGCGCGGCCCTGGCTGTCACGCCGGTCGCGAGCCCGTCGTCCACCAGGATCACCAGGCGCCCGGCCACGTCGGGTGGCGGCCTGCCACCACGGTAGACACGGACCCGCCGGTGGAGTTCGGTGCGCTCGCGCTCGGCCACCGGGCGCATGGCCGTCCGGGTCAGCCCGAGCTTGGCTAGCAGCAGCTCGTCGTAGACCGGCTCACCGCCCTCGGCGATGGCACCGACGCCGAGTTCCGGCTGGGACGGGTGGCCGATCTTCCTGGTCACCAGCACCTCCACCGGCATGGCCAGGGCGTCGGCCACCTCGCGGGCGATCGCCACGCCGCCGCGCGGCAGGGCGAGGACCAGCGGCCCGCCGGGAGCGCTGTCCAGCGCGTGATCCGCGCGAGCCAGGACGCCGCGAAGGCACCCGGCCAGCAGCCGTCCGGCCATTCGCCGGTCGGCGAACAGCGGGCCCGCGGCCTGTAGCTCGTTCGCGGCCACCTGGACATCCGGTCAGCTCGTCACTGAATCCCCTGATCCGCACGTACCCAGGGCAGGGCCGCCGCACTCGCCCGGGCCGGCCCAACACAGCCGGAGCACCGGTAAAAGGCGCTCCAGCGGGGCAGAATGCCGTCATGATCTGCGTTCCGTGCCGGGAGCGCCACCACGAGGACTGTCCCGGTGGCACCTGGTGCGACTGCCAGCATGAGCCGCCGCAGGGGCAGGATCCGGCGGAGCCGGCACTCGGCTGGATCCGCCAGGGCTGACTGCCGCGGAATAGCACGCGGGCCGGCCGTGGTTGTCCCCGTCATGGCGTCGAACTCAGTCCGCACCCGGTGGCCCAGGAGGGCTGCCAGGCGTACCAGAAATGTTCTGGACTTTAACTATGACGCCGTGTGATCCTGCTGATATGGCTATCGCGGACCCCCTTCTCGTCGCGCGCAGGCACGTAGACCTGCTGCGCGTCCGCAGCGCCATCTGTCGTCGCGGCCGCTGATCACCGCCCGTCACGTATGCCGGGCGCGTGCGGCGAGCCGTCCCCGGCTGAACGCCCCGGTCAGCAGAGCCTGACCAGGGCCGTCGATCCTGAGCCGGATTTGTGGCGCGTTGCCGTGCGTGTCCCCTCCCCCCCGGAAGACGCCACGTCCCGGAAGGACGCGCCGCATGCCAGCAAGCACCCAGGACGCCCCGGCCAGGCCGGCCCAGGCGCGAAATCCACTGGACCGCCCGCAACGCGCGGCTCCGTCGCGCCAGCGCGGTGAGGGCCAGTGGGCGCTCGGCTACCGTGAGCCACTGAACAAGAACGAAGAGAACAAGAAGAACGACGACGGGCTGAACGTCCGCCAGCGGATCATCGACATCTACTCCCGGTATGGCTTCGACTCCATCGATCCAGCCGACCTGCGCGGCCGGTTCCGGTGGTACGGGCTCTACACCCAGCGCAAGCCGGGGATCGACGGCGGCAGGACGGCCGTTCTGGAGCCCGAGGAACTCGACGACCGCTACTTCATGCTGCGGATCCGGATCGACGGCGGCCAGCTCAGCGAGAGCCAGCTCCGGGTGATCGGCGGCATCTCCACCCGCTATGCCCGCGGCACCGCCGACATCACCGACCGGCAGAACATCCAGCTGCACTGGGTGCGGATCGAGGATGTCCCGGCCATCTGGGAGGCCCTTGAGGGCGTCGGGCTGTCCACCACGGAGGCCTGCGGCGACACGCCGCGGGTCATGCTCGGCTGCCCGGTGGCCGGGATCGACGCGGGCGAGATCATCGACGCCACCCCGGAGATCGGCCAGACGCTCGATCAGTACCTGGGCGACCCCGCCTTCTCCAACCTGCCGCGCAAGTTCAAGACCGCAATGAGCGGCTGCGCTGCACAGTGCACCGTGCATGAGATCAACGACGTCGCCTTCGTCGGGGTGACCGGGCCGGATGGCGAGCCGGGCTACGACCTCTGGGTCGGCGGCGGCCTGTCCACCAACCCCAAGATCGGGGTCAGGCTCGGCGCCTTCGTCCGGCCCGGCCAGGTGGCCGAGGTCTGGGCGGCGGTCACGTCGGTCTTCAGGGACTACGGGTACCGGCGGCTGCGGCACCGGGCCCGGCTGAAGTTCCTTGTCGCCGACTGGGGCGCCGAGCGGTTCCGCGAGGTGCTGGAGAAGGAGTACCTGGGCTACGCCCTGCCCGACGGCCCACCGCCGGGTGCGCCGCGCGGTGGCACGCGCGACCACGTCGGCGTGCACCGCCAGCAGGACGGGCGGTACTACGTGGGGTTCGCCCCCCGGGTCGGCCGGCTGCCCGGCGGCACGCTCAGCGTGATCGCGGACCTGGCCGCCGAGTACGGCAGCGGCCGGGTCCGCACCACCACCGAGCAGAAGATGATCATCCTGGACGTCCCCGGGGACCGCACCGGCGAGCTGGCCGCCGCACTCGAGCGGGCCGACCTTCAGGTCAGGCCGAGCGTGTTCCGCCGGCAGACGATGGCCTGCACTGGGATCGAGTTCTGCAAGCTGGCCATCGTCGAGACCAAGCAGCGGGCGTCCAGCCTGATCGACGAGCTGGAGCGCCGCCTGCCGGGATTCGACGTGCCGGTCACCATCAACGTCAACGGCTGCCCGAACTCCTGTGCTCGCATCCAGACCGCCGACATCGGCCTGAAGGGCTCGCTGGTCACCACTGCCGACGGCCAGCAGACCGAGGGGTTCCAGATCCACCTGGGCGGCGCGCTGAACGGCGGCGACGCCGCGGGCTCCGGATTCGGCCGGAAGGTCCGCGGGCTGAAGACGACAGCCGAGGATCTGCCGGACTACGTGGAGCGGGTGCTGCGCAGGTTCGCCGCGGCCAGGCAGCCCGATGAGACGTTCGCCGCCTGGGCGGCCAGAGCCAGCGAAGCGGAGCTTTCATGACCGAGCGTGCAGTCCCCTTCTACTGTCCGTATTGCGGTGAAGAGGATCTACAACCAGAATCACAGGAAACTCAGTGGCAATGCCGTAGTTGCACAAGGTCATTCCGGCTACGCTTTGCGGGAATCGGGGTTGCGCCCATGACATCGACGACGAGCCGGAGGGAAAACGCCGCATGGAGCAGCTAGCCGTACAGGCAGCAGAAGCTCTCGCCGACGCCACCGCCGAGGAGATCGTGCAGTGGGCGGCCGACACCTTCGATGACCGGCTGTGTGTCACGTCGTCGATGACCGATGCGGTGATCATCCACCTGGCCTCACTGGTTCAGCCGGGCATCGACGTGATCTTCCTCGACACCGGCTACCACTTCGCCGAGACCATCGGCATGCGGGACGCGGTCGCGATCGTCTACCCGGTCAACGTGGTGAACGTCACACCCGGGCTGACCGTGGCGGAGCAGGACGCCGAGTTCGGGCCGAAGCTGTACTCGCGCAACCCCGACCTGTGCTGCCAGATGCGCAAGGTCCAGCCGCTGCAGCGCGCCCTGCTCCCCTACGACGCGTGGATCACCGGCGTCCGCAGGGACGAGACCCGGTCCAGGCGGGACACCAAGCCGGTGGAGTGGGACGCCAAGCGCCAGCTGGTCAAGGTCAACCCCATCGTCAACTGGACCCAGGACCAGGTGGACGCCTACATCGCCGAGCACGGCATCCTGGTCAACACCCTGGTCCAGGACGGGTACCCGTCCATCGGCTGCGCCACCTGCACCCGCCGGATCGAGCCCGGCGCGAGCCCGCGCAGTGGCCGCTGGGCCGGCACCGGCAAGTCCGAATGCGGCCTGCACGAGTAGACGGCGACGGGGATAGCTCACGCTGCTCATCGGCTTCCAGCCGATTTCGCGGTGTCCCCGCCGTTGTGCTAGCCCGGGGGGACGACCCCCAGGGCCCCCCGCTGCCGGGCTCCGCCCGGCGGGGTGCCCTGCCGCCACTGGTCGCTGTAGCGCATGGGAGCCGCGATCCACGGGCGGCGGCGACGGTTGAGGCGCTGCTGGAACTCGTGCGGCAGCGAGCCGGGCGGAGCGGGCTCAGCGGGCTGCGGGTCAGTGCCGCGTTCCTCGGGCACGCGGCGCCGTCCCCCCGGCAGGTGCTCGACGCGCTGCCGGCGGGCCTCGTGGTGGTCCTCCCGCTGCTGCTGACCGCCGCCTACCACAGCGAGACCGACCTCCCGGCCGCGCTGCGGGCCGCCAGCACCCGGCGCGGCGGCGGCCTGGAGATCCGCTACGGACGGCCACTCGGCCCGCATCCGCTGCTCACCAGCGCGCTCGGACGGCGGCTGCGCGAGACCGGCGCCACGATGAGCCCCGCCGAGACCTCGGTGGTGCTCGCAGCGGCCGGATCGAGCGACCCGGCGGCCACCGCGACGGTCGCCGCCCTCGCCGCCCACTGGCGCGCACAACGCCGCTGGCGGGATGTCATCCCGGCCTATGCCAGCTCCACCGGGCCCACGCCCGCCGCGGCCGTGGCCGCCCTCAGCGCCAGCGGCGCCCGGCACGTGCTGGTGGCCAGCTACCTGCTCGCCCCCGGCAGGTTCGCCAGCCAGATCCGCGACCAGGCGCTCGGCGCGGGCGCAACCGCGGTCAGCGGCGTCCTTGGCGCTGCCCCGGAACTGGCCGCGATCATCCTGCGCAGATACGCCGAAGCAGCCTTCGCAGTGCCCGCCGCTGCCTTGCCCAGCACCGGGCAGGCCCGGATAGCCTGACGCTCATGAGCCAAGGGCATACGACTCACGAGGTGCTCAACCAGCCCCCGGCGCTCGCCGGGCACGACGTGGCACAGGACCTGGCGCTGCTGGAGGCCCTGGACCGCGAAGGCGCGGGAGCGGTCACCGCCGAGCTGCACGAGCTCGGCCTGCTGGCCGCTGCGCCGCAGACCCAGGAGCAGGCCAGGCTGGCCAACGAATGCCCGCCGAGGCTGCATACCCACGACCGGTTCGGCAACCGGATCGACGAGGTCGAGTACCACCCCGGCTGGCACGCACTGATGACCACCGCTGTGGCGCATGGCCTGCACGCGGCGCCCTGGGTGGACGGCGAGCCGGGGGCGCACATCGCCCGCGCGGCGAAGTTCTACGTCTGGGGCCAGGCCGAGGCCGGCCACAGCTGCCCCATCTCGATGACTTACGCGATCGTGCCCGCGCTGCGGCATGCACCGGCCCTGGCCAGCAAGTTCGAGCCGCTGCTCGCCTCCCGCAGCTACGATCCGGGCCTGCGGGTCCCAGCAGGCAAGACCGGGCTGCTGTCCGGGATGGCCATGACCGAGAAGCAGGGCGGCTCCGACGTGCGGGCTGGCACCACCAGAGCCGTGCCCGCCCCGGCGCTCGGCGAGGGCGCGCACCTGATCACCGGGCACAAGTGGTTCAACTCCGCACCCATGTGCGACCTGTTCCTCGTCCTGGCCCAGGGCCCAGGCGGGCTCACCTGTTTCCTGCTCCCCCGGGTGCTGCCCGACGGCAGCAGGAACGCGATGCGGATCCAGCGGCTCAAGGACAAGCTCGGCAACAGGTCCAACGCATCCGCCGAGGTCGAATACGCCCAGGCCGTCGCCTGGCAGGTCGGCGAGCCGGGCCGGGGCGTGCGCACGATCATCGAGATGGTGACGGCGACCCGGCTGGACTGCGTGCTCGGCAGCGCGGCCGCCATGCGCCGCGGCACGGTTGCCGCCATGCACCACTGCTCCTGGCGAAGCTCGTTCGGCGATCTTCTTATTCATCATCCTTTGATGGCCTCAGTGGTAGCGGACCTCACCATCGAGTCGGAGGCGGCCACCACCCTGGCCATCCGGCTGGCCGGGGCGGCGCAGCGAGCCACGGCCGGTGACGGAGCCGAGAAGGCACTGCTGCGCGTCGCCCTGCCCGCCGCCAAGTACTGGATCTGCAAGCGGGCCGTGGGACATGCCGCCGAGGCGCTCGAATGCCACGGTGGCAACGGGTACGTCGAGGAGTCCGGCCTCCCCCGGCTGCTGCGGGAAGTCCCGCTGAACTCGATCTGGGAAGGCTCGGGCAACGTCACCGCGCTCGACGTGCTGCGCGGGCTGCACCGCTCGCCAGAGTCGGCCGACGCGCTCCTTACCGAGCTCGACCTGGCCGCCGGCGGGGACAAGCGGCTGGACGAGGCTGCGGCGGAGCTCCGCCGCATGCTGGCCAGTCTGGCCAGCGACGGCCAGGACGCCACCGGTGCGCAGTACCAGGCGCGGCGGCTGGCTGGCCTGATCGGCTCACTGCTCCAGGGATCGCTGCTGGTCAGGCACGCGCAACCGCAGGTCGCCGACGCGTTCTGCGCCTCTCGGCTCGGCTCGGCGAGCGCGGGTGGCCCGGGGTACGCGTTCGGCACGCTGCCGGACGGCCTGGACCTCCCGCCGATCCTCGACCGCGCGCGGACGGCCGTGCCAGCGGGGGGCCACGGTTAAACTGAGCCACCTGAGGGGAGCGGGAGAAAATCCTGGGGTGAGGAACACATATGCGCGTCTGGCCAGGGAGCCCGTACCCGCTCGGCGCGACCTGGGATGGGGACGGGACCAACTTCGCGCTGTTCTCCCGGGTCGCCGAACGGGTGGAGCTCTGCCTGTTCGCCGGTGATGGATCGGCGCATTCGGCGCAGGAGACCAGGGTCGGCCTGACCGAGGTGGACGGGTATGTCTGGCATGGCTATCTGCCCGGCATCGGCCCGGGCCACCGGTACGGCTACCGGGTGCACGGGTCCTACGAGCCCGCCAGCGGGCACCGCTGCAACCCGGCCAAGCTGCTGCTCGACCCGTACAGCAAGGCCGTGGAGGGTGAGCTGCGCTGGGGCAGGCAGGTGTTCGGCTACCGGGTAGCCGACCCGTCGGCCCGCAGCATGGCCGACAGCGCCCTGTACATGCCGCGCAGCGTCGTGGCCGACACCGGCTTCGACTGGGGAGATGACCGCCCGCCTGGGACGCCGCCGCAGGACACCGTCATCTACGAGGCGCACGTGCGCGGCCTGACCGCCCGGCACCCGCGGATCCCCGCCGAGCTGCGCGGCAGCTATGCCGCGCTCGGCCATCCGGCGGTCATCGAGCACCTGCTGCGGCTCGGGGTCACGGCGGTGGAGCTGCTGCCGGTGCATCAGAGCGTGCCGGAGGGGCCGCTCGCCGGCCGGGGGCTGACCAACTACTGGGGCTACAACACGATCGGTTTCTTCGCCCCGCACAACAGGTATTCGTCCTCCGGCCAGCGGGGTGAGCAGGTCCGCGAGTTCAAGGTGATGGTCGCCGCGCTGCACTCGGCCGGCCTCGAGGTGATCCTCGACGTCGTGTACAACCACACCGCTGAGGCCGGCCAGTGGGGGCCGACGGTGTGCTTCCGCGGTATCGACAACGCCGCCTACTACCGGCTGCGCCCCGGTGACCTGCACGACTATGCGGACGACACCGGCTGCGGGAACAGCCTGAACGTCCGGCATCCGCGCGCGCTTCAGCTGATTATGGACTCGCTGCGGTACTGGGTGCAGGACATGCACGTGGACGGCTTCCGCTTCGACCTGGCCCCGGCGCTTGCCAGGGAGCGGGGCGAGGTGGACCGGTGTGCGGCGTTGTTCCGGATGGTCCATCAGGATCCCGTGGTGTCCCAGGTGAAGCTGATCGCCGAGCCGTGGGACGCTGGCCCGGGCGGCTATCAGCTTGGCAACTTCCCCGCGCCCTGGGCGGAGTGGAACGGGAAGTTCCGCGATGACGTCCGGGATTTCTGGCGCGGCCGGCCGGGCATACTGCCCGGGTTCGCGTCCCGGCTGGCCGGGTCCAGCGAGATCTTCGAGCCGGGTGGCCGCCGCCCGGCCGCATCGGTCAACTTCGTCACCTGCCATGACGGGTTCACCCTGCGGGACCTGGTCAGTTACGACGGCAAGCACAATGAGGCCAACGGCGAGGACAACCGGGACGGCAGCGACGACAACAGGTCGTGGAACTGCGGGGCCGAGGGCCCGTCCGGCGAGCCTGAGGTCATCGCGCTGCGGGACAGGCAGATGCGGAACTTCCTGCTGACCCTGTTCTGCTCCCAGGGGATGCCGATGCTGCTGGCCGGAGACGAGCTTGGCCGGACGCAAGGCGGCAGCAACAACGCCTACTGCCAGGACAACGAGATCTCGTGGCTGGACTGGGAGCTGTCACCGCGCGGGCAGGAACTGCTCGGGTTCACCCAGGCGCTGGCGGCGCTGCGCCGCGACCACCCGGTCTTCCGGCGCCGCGATTTCTTCACCGGCCGGCCGCCCAGCGGGCAGCCCGCCACCCCCGGTGAGCCCGGCGTGTCCGGCCTGCTTCGCCGGATCGGCGACATCGTGTGGCTCACCCCGGCCGGGCAGGAGATCGACTGGCAAGATGCCGGCGGCGGTGCGATGGCGGTCTTCCTGAACGGCGATGCGGTGGAGGATCCGTACGAGCGCGGGACCACGCTGCATGACGACAGCTTCCTGCTGCTGTTCAACGCGCACAGCGAGCCGGTGACGTTCACCTTGCCCGGTGCCGGTTCCGGGGGGAGCTGGGAGGTCGTGGTGGATACCGCGGGGGTGGCGGGGGGTGTGCTTGACCCGGGGACCGAGGCCAAGGTCACCGGCCACTGCGGGTGGGTGCTCCGGCTGCGTGAGCCCCCTCTCAGCCGTGACGCATGGTCGTCGCTGTGACCAGCACCAGGGCGAAGGTCGAGATCCCGGCGAGCCCGTGCAGCAGCACCCCCCAGATGCCGGGCTGATCGCCAGTGTCCCTGGCGTGCCTGCCGCCGATGCCGGTGAACCACCGGGTGAGCAGGATGAACCCGAGCAGTGCCGTGACGCACAGCACGCCGAACGCCGCCCAGGCATAGGCCTGCCGGCCACTGGCCAGGTACCAGGCCCACAGCCCGAGGCCGGTCAGCGCCAGCACCGGGTGACCGGCGACCGGGATGACTGGATACCTGGTGACCTTGGCTGGTGGCCGTCTCATCCCACCCCGGGACAGCCGGGCAATGAGCAGGCAGAGGCCCACGATGGCAGTACCCGACCAGAGGATCAGGGCGGCGGCGTACATGGTTCCTCCCGTGAATTGCATGCTATATGCATGCTGCATATAGCATGCCAGCCGCGCGCTGCCAGGGTCAGCCCATCCCGCAGAGCCAGTTATTCACCCCAGTCTCCCCCGGCGCATGCGTCTCAGCAGAATACTTCCCCTCGGATATCTCTGTTGTACGTTGATCTGCTACGCGTCACCCTGCCCTGGTCTGGTTGACTGCTGCTCGTGCGCTTGATCTTCCCGCCCAAGGACAGCCCGCCGGGGACCGATGCTTCACAGAGCCTCACCCGGCAGGACCTCGCCGAGATTTATGCCTACCCCAGCACGGACCGGCCCTGGGTCCGCGCGAACATGGTGACCAGCGCGGACGGCGCGGCCACGATCCATGGTCGCAGCAGTGGCCTGTCCAGTGATGCGGACCGGAGCCTGTTCGGCCTGCTCCGCACCCTGTCCGATGTGATCCTCGTCGGCGCGGGCACGGCGCGCGCCGAACGCTATGCGGCCGTCCGCCCGCACGAACTGTGGGAGGACCTGCGCGCCGACGGCGCTCCGGTGCCGGCGATCGCCGTGGTCACCAGGAGGGTGAGCCTCGACCTCAGCACTCCCCTGGTCAGCGCCGCACTGCCGGGTGCCAAGACGATCATCATCACGACAGAGCAAGCGCCTGCCGAGCTGCGCGCCGCCGCGCTCGAGAACACCGATGTGATCGTCGCGGGCGAGGACACCGCGGATCTCGGGGTCGCGCTGGCCGCGCTGGGTGAGCGGGGCTACCGGCGGATCCTCGCCGAGGGCGGGCCGCAGCTGCTCGGCCAGCTTGCCGCGGCCGAGCTGCTCGATGAGCTCTGCCTCACGATCAGCCCGCTGGTCACCAGCGGCGTTGCCGGACGCATCGCGGTGGGCACCGATGCGGTGCAAATGGGCAAGCTTGTCCTGCAGCATGTGCTCGAAGATCAGGGTTATCTGTTCTGCCGCTACACCCGGCGGCGCCCGACGATAGCCTGATCGCCGCACACGACACACAAGGAGACCGCGATGCCGCTGCACGGCAAGGTGAGCGAGGACGAGCGGGAGGCCGAGCTCGACATCAACCCGGTCTACGTGCGCGAGGCCGGCCGGCAGATTCCGCGCTACAAGCTGCCCGACAGCGGCATGCAGCCGGACACCGCCCTGCAGGTGGTGCGGGACGAGCTGATCCTGGACGGCAACGCCAGGCTCAACCTGGCCACGTTCGTCACCACCTGGATGGAGCCGCAGGCCGCCCAGCTGATGGCCGAATGCTTTGACAAGAACATGATCGACAAGGACGAGTACCCGCAGACGGCCGAGCTGGAGCGGCGCTGCGTCAACATTCTCGGCGAGCTGTGGCACGCCCCGGCGGGCAGCGGTGCCCCCGGCTGCTCCACCACCGGTTCGAGCGAGGCGTGCATGCTCGGCGGGATGGCACTGCTGTGGCGCTGGCGGGCCCGCCGTGGCGCGGCTGCCGCAGGGGATGGTTCCGGCAAATCAAGCACAGCCAAGCCCAACCTGGTCATGGGCGCCAACGTTCAGGTCTGCTGGGAGAAGTTCTGCCGGTACTGGCAGGTCGAGCCGCGCATGGTCCCGATGGAGAAGGGCCGCCTGCACCTCACCGGGCCCGGGGCGGTTGCCCAGTGCGACGAGAACACGATCGGCGTGGTCGCGGTCATGGGTTCCACCCAGGACGGCAGTTACGAGCCGGTACAGCAGATCAGCGCGGCCCTGGACCAGTTGCAGGCCGAGCACGGGCTCGATGTCCCGATCCACGTGGATGGCGCGTCCGGCGGCTTCGTGGCCCCGTTCCTGCACCAGGATCTGTCCTGGGACTTCCGGGTGCCGCGGGTGCAGTCGATCAACGCATCGGGACACAAGTACGGCCTGGTCTACCCGGGTGTGGGCTGGATCGTCTGGCGTGACTCCGGTGCCCTTCCCGAGGATCTGGTGTTCCGGGTGAACTACCTCGGCGGTGACATGGCGACGTTCGCGCTGAACTTCTCCCGCCCCGGCGGTCACGTGGTGGCGCAGTACTACAACTTCGTGCGGCTGGGGTTCGAGGGATACCGCGCGGTTCAGCAGAACTGTCAGGACATCGCCCTTTATCTGTCCGGTGAGATCGCCAGGATCGGTCCGTTCGAGTTGCTCACCGATGGCAGCGATCTGCCCGTTTTCGCGGTGAAGCTGCGTGATGGGGTGACGGAATATACGGTCTTTGATATTTCCGAACGGCTGCGCCAGCGGGGCTGGCTGGTCCCGGCATACACGTTCCCTGAAAACCTGACGCACATCAGCGTGCTGCGTTTCGTCATCCGCAACGGCTTCAGCATGGATCTGGCCAGCCTCCTGGCGGCCGACATCAAGACCCAGGTCGGCTGCCTGGAAACCCACAGCCATCCTGCCGCCGGCCACGCTCCACTGGTCCCGGCACCCACCCGGCAGACCTTCGCCCACTGAGAGTCGGCGATACGGCGGCGATGCGCACGCGATGCGGTATCCGCCGAACATGGAATCGGTCCTGGAGGCGGCGACGGGAGAGAGCCCCATGGAACGATTTGCTCCGGCAGGCAATGGCCACGCCAATGGCAAGTTGCCGATGGATCCCGTGTTCGTCCTATGCATGGGCCGATCTGGTTCGACGCTGCTGCGGCTGATCCTGGATACGCATCCAGACCTTGCCTGCCCGCCGGAGACCAACATCCCGGCGCTGTGCTCGACGCTGACTGGAGCATCGTCGGGACCGCGGGGGCATGGGCCGAGGTTCTCAGCGGCCGGCTAACCTGAGCGCGGCGCTTCGCCGCAACGAGGTGATGTACTGCGACTCCGGCGAGAACGACATCTTCGTCACCGAGGACAGGGTCGCGCTGCTCGCTACCCTTCTCGGGCTGCCCTCCTGGTCGGACAATCCAGCCATCGCCCGCGGGCACATTCCCGCCCTGGCGGACTGACGATGAGCGTCGGCGAGCTGGCCCACCGCGCCGCTGAGGCAACGAAGAGCCCCCAGGCCGCTGCGGTCGTCGTCATGGCATACACCGGATCCGGGATGGATCAACTGCGGCCCGTGCTCTCCGCGTTCCCCGAGCTGACATGCACCACCGGGACTGGCATACTGCCACTCTGCCATCATGCGGTCACCACCTGGCAAGCGGTTGACGGCGGCGCCGGGGAGGGTTTCTCGCCGCTCGGCATCGCCTCGGCCAGAACGCTGTGCGCCGGTGTCGCGGCGGCGAGCTGCACCTCGGCGACACTGTCGTCGTCACAGGCCAGGACGAGCACGGTCACACGATCAGTCCTTGCTCTTGTTCTCGGGGGTGGCGCCAGGCTGGAGAGCCCAGCCTGGCCCGGCAGCATTGTGATGCCAGAGCCGGTGGTGGCCATCGGTGGTGACGGTCAGCCCGAACTCCTGCCGGGCGGGGCGGCCCAGGGCCACCCAGTCGTGATGGATCTGCTCCAGGTGATCCCACAGCCTCGCTGGGCCGCCTTGCACCACGGTTGCCGCGCCGGCGTCCTGGCGTGCCCATGAACCGTCGCGCCCGAGCAGCCAGGTCTGCTCGGGGCCGTCGCTGGGAAGCAGGCCCAGGCGCTGCACGCCCGGCAGCCTCAACGCGGCCAGCATGCCGAAGGCGTCATGGTCGAGCATGGACGCCGGGACGGTTGCCGGTGCCCGCTCCCCGGCTTCGTCCTGGTGCGCCTCCAGCAAGTCGAGAGCACCGGACGGTGGGCATGTGCGGGTAGGCATGAACCCGCCCGCAAATGGCAGGAAATGGCCTCTGGCCTCTTGGTCCTCGGCCCTCAGCAGGGCCAGCGCGCCGCCGCCGAGTTCCCGGTAGAGGTTGATCATGATCAGGCCGCCTGGGGTGCTCTGGCTGATCCAGGCGGCCGGGATCTGCGGCATCGAGCAGGTGGCCATAATCCGGTCATAGGGGGCCCCGCCGGGGCACCCGCACGCTCCGTCAGCGGCGGCCAGGGCAGGGCGGTAGCCGAGCTGGCGCAGCCGGGGGCGTGCCGTCTCCACCAGG
>DASXMU010000351.1:0-3657 GCA_036495485.1 Streptosporangiaceae bacterium | reverse complement strand
TTGACGCGCTGGGCGGTGGTCATGTTGGGCGGGATGTCGATGACGCGTTGTCCTACGGTGGCGCACATTGACCGGACGACCCGGTCGGCGGCTGGTTGCAGGTCCAGGACCTTGGCCCGGTAGGGGTCGCCGGTCTGGTGCTGGTCGAATCGGTCGCAGCAGTAGAACACCGCGTCGTAGGTTCCGGCCCAAGCCTGGCAGAACGACTGCATCGCCTCCAGGACGGTGGCTTCGCGACTGCGGGGCGGGGTTTGCAGGACCAGCCAGGCGTAGGCCAGCACGTTGGCGATGGTCTTGTCGGCGATGATCATGGTGTGCTGGCGGGCGGCGCGGAGCTGGGCTGAGAGCTGGGCGGCGAACAGGTCGACCTCAGTTTCCAGGTCGAAGCTGCCCTTGCCGTGCACGACGATCTCTTCGATGAACGGGCTGTGCCGGGCGGGTTCTTCGACGGTGCCGACGTGGATGCCGCGTTCGCGGTAGTAGGCGGCCAGGGCGTGGGTGAGGGTGGTCTTGCCCGAGGCGTGGGTGCCCTCGATGGCCAGGACGGCACAATCACGCAGCATCGGGTTGTCCCAGCAGTGCGGTGAAAGCAGGGTGGGCCAGCCAGCCGAACGTGCTGCCCAGCTCGCTGGCGAGGAGCTGGTTGAGGTTCAGGCCGGGCTGCCAGTAGGCCACCCCGGCGGCGCGGGCGGCGACGATCGCTGTGGACAGGGAGTGCCGCAGGTTCAGCACGGTGATCTTCTCCCGTGCCGTGACGTCGCCGGATTCCAGCCAGCGGCGGTGCAGCGCGGTCATCGAGATGCCGCGTAGTTCTGGCTGGGTCACCTCCAGCCGCAGGTTGGTGCAGACGTCGACCAGGCGGCGCGATTGGCAGGTCAGGATGTGCCCGGTGTCGTAGCGGGTGTCGAGGAAGCCCGGCTGGCCGTGGGGGGCCTGCCGCCGCTGGCGCCAGGCGGCGGACGCCGTGGCGACCGCTGATGGCGGGGTGCCGGAGGCGGCGGTCAGGATTGCGAGGTCGCTGCACAGCTGGTGGCCGGTGATCAGGGTGGCGTTGCGCAGCAGGCTGGCCAGCGTGCGGTCCGCGCTGGCGATGAGGTCAGCAAGCTCGCCGGTGTCTTCTACGTAGGTGGAGGTGTACCAGAAGCGTGCGTGATCCAGGCTGGTGCTGGCGCTGCCCGCGGGGAAGGCAAGCCAGACTGCTGAGTAGCAGAACGGTATGTTGCCGCCCCGGATTCGGTAGTTCTTGGACCATTCCACGTCCAGGGCTGCGACCAGGGGCGTCCCGGGCGCGGACGCGGGCACTGGTTCTGAGCCTGGCAGGTTGCTGGTGACGATCACTGCCTGCTCCGGGGAGTGACTGCGGACCCGGCGCTGGCTTGCCCGGGCGTCCCCGCCTGCGGAGTGTGACTGCCGGGGGTTCCCTGCTGGGGCCAGGGCAGGCAGTCCCAGGTGGTACTGGCCATGACCCGCTTGATGTGCAGTGTGCTGGTCCAGTTGTAGTGGCCCAGGTGCCGGGCGCACACCAGCGCGATTAGCAGCGCCCGCTCCACCGACGCCACTGCTGCCTGGCGGCTGGGATCGGCGGCGTGGATGACGATGCCTGCTTGCTGGCAGGCGTGCTCCAGTGGCGGGCCGCCGGGCAAGTCGAGCCCGCAATCGAACATCACCGCCCGGCCGGGTTCTGCACTGCGCTGCGCCCAGTCGTGCCCGACCGCCGTCAGGCCCCGCAGTGCCGCGCTGTCAGGCTGCCGCAGGGCGGCTAGGTCAGCGGCGAGCTGATGCCCGGCCAGGATGCGCGCGTGACGGCGCGCCTGCATCAAGGCAAGGTTGGCGACCGCTGCCAGCCCTGGTACTTGCGCGGGATCATCTGTGCCGACCGCGTGGAACCCGAACGTCAGCGTCTGATCGGTTACGGTCAGCGGCCGGGTACGATGCAGCGGCAGGTAGACCGTGGCGACCGCGGCGGGTGCCAGTTGGCCGCCGGCGGTGGCCTGATCGACGGTGAAGGCGGCCAGTCTTGGGGAGGGCCTGGGGTAGAGCTGCTGCCCGGTCCGGTAGGGGTCACCGGACCAGGTCATGTTCGTCCAGGTGTGCATCACGCACCGCTGCGGGCGGCGGTGCAGATGCTGCGGCCCAGGTATTTGGCATAGTGATTGGCCTTGAACGGGTAGCGGTCCCAGATCACACCGATCGGCTCGTCCAGCAGGTTGCCCAGCTTGAGGAACAGGTCCGGCTGATCATAAACCGGCCAGGCCTGGGCGCTGCCGTCTGGCTCGATCACGATCATGTGGCCCTCGGTGGCCGGTGTCCACGGGGTCATCCGCACTGCTGGCCGCCAGTCATGGATGGCGCGCAGCTCGGTCAGGCGGCCGAACGCGTCCTGCGCCTCTTCTACCGAGATGAACTCCCGCTCGGCCAGCCCGAGGGCGTTGCCCTTGCGCAGCGGCAGGATCAGCTTCAGCTTCCCGGCGTCCAGCACATCAGCGATCTGGTACAGGTAGGGCAGCGCATGCACGGTGGAGCGGAGCACCACCGCCGATAGCGAGAGCGGCAGCCCGGCCGCCAGGAACGCCCGCACCCCGGTCATGACCTTGTCATAGTCGCCGCGCACACGGGAGAAGACCGCCCGCGGCCCGTCGAAGCCGATATTGACGAAGGCCACCTTCCCGGCCAGCCGGGGCGCCATGGCCAGGCCGCGGGTGGCGTTGGTGGGCAGGCCGATGATGAAGCCGGAGTACATGTCCACGATCTCGGGCAGGTCGCGCCGCAGCAGCGGTTCCCCGCCAGACAAGAACACCCGCCCGGTGCCGATCAGGCTTGCGCGGATGGTGTCAAGCTGATCCAGCGTCGGGTCGGCCATCTGCAGCGTTTCGGAGCAGAAGCCACAGTTGAAGTCGCATCGCTTGGTGACCTGCACGATCACCGACAGCGGCGCGGTGGCGGCTTCACTCAGCACAACGGGGTCGGCCTGCCCGCCGGGGGAGAAATGATGGCCTGCGGTGAACATAACGGCACCGCTGCCCGGCAGGTGATGCTCTCGGGCCAGAACCTCGGGCATGGGCAGCACCGGCAGGCCAGGGCTGCCGGGTGACGATAGGGGCATGGACTCCTGCCTTACCTGGTGCGGCGGCGATCGGCTCTTCCCAGCCTGACCGTCTGGGTATGGCCGCGCCACTCCCGGTGCTGGGAAGGTGTCGTTCCCACCCGGGCACATCTCCGGCCTGCGCCAACAGCTCTCACCGGCCCCATCCGTTCCCAGCGGCCTGCGAACGTGCATCTACCTGCGCAAACTCGGGTTGCTATCTGTGTTCACACCGCTACGGTTGATTCCAGAAAGCCCGTATTAACCCCACCCGGAGCCCGCTCAGGAGAGAGGCAGGAACGATGACGTACGCCAAAACCAGCCAGCGGGCCGAACGACGCGCCCTGCGGGAGAAAATGCGGGCCACCGGCCTGGGCTACCGGGAAATCGCCACCGAACTGGCCCGCCGCTACAACTTCCGCCCCCGCACCGCCTGGCGCGAAGCCTACGGATGGAGCCTGCGCGAAGCCTCCCACCACATCAACACCCACACCGGCGACACCGGCATCGACCCCACCGGCATCGCCGGCATGACCGGCGCCCACCTCTGCGAATACGAGCAATGGCCCGGCTAC
>DASXMU010000350.1:0-10223 GCA_036495485.1 Streptosporangiaceae bacterium | reverse complement strand
CGTGCGCGCCACACTGAGATGGTGAACCAGGCAGAGCTGGCAACCGACCTGTCGCAGGCGCACGAGGAGTTCGCCCGCCATCTCGCCGCCGAGCGCGGGCTCTCACAACACACGGTCCGGGCCTACCTGGGCGACGTCCGCTCACTCCTGGAGCACGCCCAGCTCTGCGGCCTCACCGAACTGGCGGACCTGGACGCAGGAATCCTCCGCAGCTGGCTCGCCAGGCAGCGCGCTGGTGGCCAGGCGCGGACCACGCTCGCCCGCCGTGGTGCGGCGGCCAGGACGTTCACCGCCTTCGCGCATTCCCGTGGCTGGCTGGCCAGCGACCCGGGGCCGATGCTCGGCACGGCCAAGCCGCACCGGACGCTGCCGCACGTGCTCGCCCAGCAGGAGATGACCGCCGTGCTGAACGCGGCTGCGAGCGACGCACGGTCCACCGCCAGCGGCGACCACGCGAAGGCTACGGCGGTCGCGCTGCGGGACGTGGCGATTGTCGAGGTGCTGTATGCGACCGGCATCCGGGTGAGCGAGCTAACCGGTCTCGACATCGACGACGTCGACCACGAACGCCGCTGCGTCAGGGTATTCGGTAAGGGCGGCCGGGAGCGCACCGTTCCGATGGGCCTGCCAGCCGATCACGCGCTGCAGCGATGGCAAACCGACGGCCGCCCGGTCCTGGTCACCGAGACCAGCGGCCCGGCGCTGCTGCTCGGCGCCCGGGGCGGGCGGCTGGACCCACGCACGGCCCGGCGCGTGGTGCATCAGCGGCTAGCCGCTACAGAAGGCGTTCCGGACACCGGACCGCACGGGCTGCGCCACACCGCGGCCACCCACCTGCTGGAGGGCGGCGCCGACCTGCGCAGCGTCCAGGAGATCCTGGGTCACTCGTCCCTGGCGACCACCCAGATCTACACGCATGTGTCCATCGAGCGGCTCCGCTCCAGCTACCGGCAGGCACATCCACGGGCCTAGCGCCCCGCTCCGCAGGAGCTAGCCCCCCGCTCCGCACGGCCTCGCACCCCGCTCCGGCCCGGCCTCGCCCCCCGCCACGCAGGGCCTGGCACGCCGTGCAAAGGGCGGCTTCGCACCGCCGCCCGACCGGGACGGGTAGACTACTGGACGGTCACCCGGAGTTCCCATGTCACGGGAGAGCCGGATGACTAAATTCGCGCGCCCGCTCGCCGACCGGGATTCCGGATTGGTTCCTGGCGGGGCGCACCCCTCGGTCCGCGGGCAGTGGGTAGGCCCGCCGCGGGTGTGCACGGGCGCCAGGCAGCAACCGAGGCGCGTCCGCTCCGCGTGGGCAGGACGCATGAGAGGAAAGGACTGCCGGTATGACTCCGGTTGTCACCATGAGGCAGCTCCTGGAGAGCGGCGTTCACTTCGGGCATCAGACCCGGCGCTGGAACCCGAAGATGAAGCGGTTCATCTTCACCGAGCGCAACGGCATCTACATCATCGACCTGCAGCAGTCGCTGGACTACATCGACCGCGCCTACGAGTTCATCCGCGAGACCGTCGCGCACGGCGGGACGATTCTGTACGTCGGGACCAAGAAGCAGGCCCAGGAGGCCATCGCCGAGCAGGCCCGCAGGGTCGGTATGCCGTTCGTCAACCAGCGCTGGCTGGGTGGCATGCTGACGAACTTCGGCACGGTGTTCAAGCGGCTGCAGCGGCTCAAGGAGCTGGAAGAGGTCGACTTCAACGATGTGGCCGGCTCGACCCTGACCAAGAAGGAGCTGCTCCACCTCAAGCGTGAGCGGGACAAGCTGGACCGCTCGCTCGGCGGGATCCGCCACATGACCAGGGTGCCGAGCGCGGTCTGGGTGGTGGACACCAAGAAGGAGCACATCGCCGTCAGCGAGGCCCGCAAGCTGGGCATCCCGGTGATCGCGATCCTGGACACCAACTGCGACCCGGACGAGGTCACCTACCCCATCCCGGGGAATGACGATGCCATCCGCAGTGTTGCCCTGCTGACCAGGGTGATAGCCGACGCGGTGGCCGATGGCCTGATCGCCCGGGCCGGCGCCTCGACCGACAGCGACGAGAAGCCGTCGGCCGATCTCGGCACCGGGGATATCGGCACCGCGGAGCCGCTGGCCGAGTGGGAGCGCGAGCTGCTGCCCAGCCGCCCCGCCGACGACGCCGTGAACGGCACCGCTCCGGAAGCCGTGAACGGCACGGTCCCGGAGGCTGTGAACGGCACCGCTCCAGAAGCCGTGAACGGCACCGCTCCAGAAGCTGTGAACGGCGAAGCTGTGAACGGCACCGCCCCGGAGGCCGCGACCGCAGCACCCGAGACGGCCCCCGCAGAGGCGGCCCCGATCGAGACGGCGACCGCAGAGACGGCCCCGGCAGAGACGGCCCCGGCAGAGACGGCCCCGGCCGAGGCAGTCACCGTCGAAGCGGTCACCGTCGAGGCGGTCGCCGCCGAGGCACCAGTCACCGAGGCAGCACCCGAAGCATGACGCAGCCAGCCCGCACCCGCTGCGGGCCTGCGGACCGGCGAAGTTTTACAGACGAGAGATGGAGAAATGGCGAACGTATCGGCTGCGGATGTCAAGCGGCTGCGCGAGCAGACGGGGGCAGGGATCCTCGACTGCAAGAAGGCGCTGGAGGGAGCGGATGGCGACTTCGCCGCCGCTGAGGAGGCGCTGCGTAAAAAGGGTCTCAAGGACATGAGCAAGCGGGCCGGCCGGACCGCGTCCAACGGTTTGGTCGCCGTGGTGCCCGACGGGACCAGCTCGGGACTGATGTTCGAGGTCAACTGCGAGACCGATTTCGTGGCCAAGACCGAGAAGTTCCAGCAGCTCGCCGCGGACATCGCCACGGCCGCCGGGGCCGTCAAGCCGGCTGACCGGCTGGCCCTGCTGGCCGCCGAGGCCCGCCTGGGCACGACCGTGCAGCAGCTCATCGAGGAAGCGGCCGTCTCGCTCAAGGAGAAGCTGGAACTCGGCCGGGTCGCCAGGTTCGACGGCGGTTTCGTGGTCAGCTACCTGCACAAGAGCGACCCGTCGCTGCCGCCGACCAAGGGCTCGCTCGTCCAGTACGACGGTGACGGCGGCGACGTGACCAAGGAGGTCGCGCAGCAGATCGTCGCGATGAAGCCGCAGTACCTGCGGCGCGAGGACGTGCCGGCCGACGTGGTAGAGCGGGAGCGCCGGATCGCCGAGGCCATCACCCGGGACGAGGGCAAGCCCGAGCAGATCATCCCGAAGATCGTCGAGGGACGGCTCAACCGGTTCTATTCCGATGTCGTGCTCCTCGATCAGGCCTTCGTCAAGGAGCCGAAGAAGACGGTCGCGCAGGTGCTCAAGGAGAATGGGATCACCGTTCTCGGGTTCGCGCACTTCGTGGTCGGTCAGGCTTAAGCAGAGTTACCGGCTGGACCAGCGGGACCGCCCGGGATCATCCGTCCGCCGCGTACCGGCGGCGATGGAGGAGGGAGACCACGAGTGGGAGACCGAGTCAGCCAAGAGGAGCTCGCGGAGACGGCCGTGCACGCTGAGTTGCGCGCGCGGCCGTTTCCTGACGTCGTGCCGATGCACCGGAGCTGGCGCCGGGTGGTGCTCAAGCTATCCGGTGAGGCGTTTTCCGGTGATGAGCCGCTCGGCATCTCGCCCGACGTGGTGGCTCACATCGCGGAGCAGATCGCCGCGGCCGTCGGCGAGGGAACGCAGGTCGCGGTCGTCGTCGGTGGCGGCAACATGTTCCGCGGCAGGGCGCTGGCCGAGCGCGGGATCGACCGGGCCAGGGCCGACTACATGGGCATGCTCAGCACGGTGATCAACTGCCTGGCCCTCCAGGACGTGCTGGAGAAGCTGGGCATCGAGACCCGGGTGCAGACGGCCATCACGATGGGCCAGGTGGCCGAGCCCTACATCCCGCGCCGTGCCATCCGGCACCTGGAGAAGGGCCGCGTTGTCATCTTCGGCGCGGGGCTCGGCGCACCGTACTTCTCCACCGACACCTGCGCGGCGCAGCGGGCGCTGGAGATCGGCGCCGAGGCGGTGCTCAAGGCCACTCAGGTGGATGGCGTATACAATGCCGACCCACGGGTCACGCCGGGCGCGGTCAGGTATCACCAGCTCGATTACTCGGAAGTTCTCAGCCGCGGGCTGAAAGTCATGGACTCCACCGCGGTGAGCCTCTGCATGGATAACGGCCTGCCGATCGTTGTTTTCGCCTTGATGGGACCCGGGAATGTGCTTCGCGCGGTCCGGGGTGAAAGGATCGGGACTCTGGTGGGCCAGTCCGGGACCCCAGGGAACGCAGGGGAGCCGAAGTGATCGAGGAGACGCTCTTCGAGTCCGAGGAGAAGATGGAGAAGGCCGTCGCGGTCGCGAAGGAAGAATTCGCTGGCATCCGCACCGGCCGTGCTCATCCGGCAATGTTCGCTAAGATCACGGCCGAGTATTACGGAAGCCCGACACCGGTAAACCAGCTGGCCTCGTTTCACATCCCCGAGCCCCGCATGGTCGTGATCCAGCCGTTCGACAAATCCTCGCTCGGCTCCATCGAGAAGGCCATCCGCAACAGCGATCTCGGCGTGAATCCGTCAAACGACGGGTCGATCATCCGGGTGATCTTCCCCGAGCTCTCCGAGGAGCGCAGGCGGGAGTACGTCAAGGTCGCCCATCGCAAGGCAGAGGACGGCCGGGTCGCCATCCGCAACATCAGGCGGCACTCCAAGGACGCGCTCGACAAGCTGGTCAAGAACGGCGACGCCGGAGAGGACGAGGTCCGCCGGGCCGAGCGCGAGCTCGACGAGCTGACCCACACCTACGTGACCCAGGTGGACGAGCTGCTCAAACACAAGGAAGCAGAGCTGCTCGAGGTCTAGCTTGCATCTCCAGGAACCTGGGCCAGCCAAGGACAGCGAGTCAGTCGGGGCCAGCGCGCCGGCAACGGACGGTGCGCCGGTCAATGGCACGGCCACGCCCGCACAGACCTCACGGACCGGCCGCAACCTGCCCGTCGCCATCGCCGTAGGCCTGGGCTTGGGCGGGCTTGCCCTGGTCACCCTGTTCACGGTGAAGTCGACCTTCCTCATCATGATGGGCGCCGCGGTCGCGATAGCGCTCTGGGAGCTGGACCGGGCGCTGCGGCCACGTGAGATCAGGCTCCCGCTGATCCCGCTGTACGCCGGCCAGGCCGCGCTCTGGACCTGCGCCTACTGGCTCGGTTACAAGGCTGCGCTGGCCGCGCTCGGCCTCACCCTGATCGCCCTGATGGGCTGGCGGCTGCACGGCACCGCCACGGGCTACCTGCGGGACATCACCGCCAGCATGTTCGCGGTCGCCTACCTGCCGCTGCCCGGCATGTTCGTGGTGCTCATGCTCAGCGACCCTGGCGGAGCCCGCCGGACCCTGCTGTTCATCGCACTCACCGTCTGCAGCGACACCGGCGGCTACTTCGCCGGCATCCTGTTCGGCAAGCACCCGCTCGTCCCGCTGATCAGCCCGAAGAAGACCTGGGAAGGGCTGGCCGGGTCCACGCTGACCTGCCTGGTGGGCGGCGGGATACTGCTGCCCGTGCTGCTGCACGGGCACGTCTGGCAGGGTCTCCTGCTCGGTGCCGCCGTGGTCACGCTGGCGGCCACGGGCGACCTGATCGAGTCGATGATCAAGCGGGACCTCGGCATCAAGGACATGGGGTCGCTGCTTCCCGGCCACGGCGGCGCACTGGACCGGATCGACGCGATGCTGGTCACCGCCCCGGCCACGTGGCTGCTCCTGATCGCCTTCATCCCGCGCTGAGTTCTTTCATTCCGCTAAATTCTTTTAAAGATCTTCTTTTCAACGGAACGATTCCAGCCAGACTGTCGCGGATGGGTGGCCTTAGTTCGCCCGCAACCAAGCTGCTGGTACCGATGGGTCAATGAGAGCCGTTCGGTTCCAAATCAAAAACCCGGACACCAACGGGCAGCCCGGCCGCTACGCGCGCCTCCCCGGACCCTACGGGCCGACGACCCAGCTGCGGCGCTGAGCTGCGAGTTCGTTGATCAGGCTGGCCGAGCCACGGTCCTTGGCCATCAGCCGTTCCCGCTCGGTGATCGGGATCACCCACAGCCACCGGACCGGGTCGCCGCCGAACGAGAACCCCGAAAGGTCCGGCACATCCGGCCCGACCAGCCCGCCGGGGTCGTCGAGCAGCAGCACGGCCTCGTTGCCGCCGCCCAGCGGGAACGTCGCCGGCTTGTGGTACCAGCGCACGCTGTGCCCCGGGCCGAACCAAGTTACCGCCCGCCAGGGGTACTGGGCCAGCCAGAGGAACACCCGGGCCGCCTGCTGGCTGGGCAGCGTGCTCGCCATCACCAGCTCGATCCGGGTGTAGGCGCTCGCCTCCTCGACGAACTGCTCGACCACCGGCATCCGCTGACAGCTCATCCCGACCGTGGACAGCACGGTGTAGGGCCGGGCCGGGTTGGCCGGGCGCTCGGAGACGCCTACCACGGGCAGCTTGCCGGCGCCCGCGTCCCAGTAGTGCGATCCGGGGCCCATCTTGTTCAGCAGGTGGCCCAGGACCGCCTGCTGGAAGCCGCCCCACGAACCGGCGGTGTCCCGCCACTCCCAGAACGCGCTCGCCTGCTGTGCCCGGGGGCCGAGCCCTTCCATGGCGTCGTCCAGCGACCAGCCGAACGGGGTCTGCCCGATGATGTCCCGGCTGTAGCCGGGCATGCCCTTGGTCATGTCCGCCCAGCCTGGGATCACCGCGAGCAGTTGCCCGTTTTCCAGCACGGCGGCCCCGTCGCCCTCCTCGAACCAGAGCACGGTGAGGCTGCCCGGGTCGAGCCGGGGGCGGCCGAACGGGTGCTTGGTGTGCGCCAGCGGCATGACCGGCGCCCGGCCGGAGTTCAGCCTGCCAAGGTCGGTCGTGGGCGGGGCCGGCTCGTGGTTGGCGATCCAGGTGGCCGCGACCGAGGCCGATTCGTCGTTCAGGTACGCGGCCGTGGTGATCCCATCGCACTCGACGATCATGCGGCGGCTCTCGTAGGGGCTCGTGCTCTCCACAAGGATTTCGGGATCCGGCTGTCCGGCCCGGGCGCGCATCTTCGTCATGGAAGGAAATCTACTAACTTGACGGGAGCGCCAGGCATTAAGGGGCACATTGTTTCCCCTTCGCGACCGCATATCATGAACTCCTCTGGCCGCCCGCAAGATCCGCCCGCAGAACGGAACCCAAGTGCAGCTCTCGCAGGCGGCGGCATCGGGCCGTGGCGCATCTATGGCCAGGCCGCCGCGTCATCTCGCCGATCTCGACCCGCCCGCGCGAAGGGAAGCGGCGGCGCGGCTTGGCGAGCCGCCTTTTCGCGGTGATCAGTTGTCCCGGCACTATTTCGCCCGGCTTACTGACGAACCGGATGAGATGACCGATCTGCCCGCCTCGTCCCGCGCTTCGCTTGTTGCCGAGCTGCTGCCCACGTTGCTGACCAGCGTGCGCGAGCTGAGCTGCGATCAGGGCATGACGAGAAAGACGCTGTGGCGCACCTTTGACGGCGCGCGGGTCGAGTCGGTGCTCATGCGTTATCCCGACCGGGCGACCATGTGCGTGTCCTCGCAGGCCGGGTGCGGGATAGGCTGCCCGTTCTGTGCCACCGGCCAGGTCGGCCTGACCCGGAACCTGTCCACCGGGGAGATCGTCGAGCAGGTGGTCGCCGGCGCGCGGGTGCTGGCCTCCGGCGGAGCCGGCGGCAGCCAGGCCCGGCTGTCCAACGTCGTGTTCATGGGGATGGGCGAGCCGCTGGCCAACTACAGCCGGGTGCTGGCCGCCGTCCGCCGTATCACCGACCCGCAGCCGCAGGGTCTGGGCCTGTCCCAGCGGCACGTGACCGTCTCCACGGTGGGCCTGGTCCCGGCCATGCAACGGCTGACCGGGGAGGGCCTGGCCGTGACGCTCGCGCTGTCGCTGCACGCCCCCGACGACGAGCTGCGGGACACGCTGGTGCCGGTGAACCGCCGCTGGCCGGTGGCCGAGGTGCTCGGCGCCGCCTGGGGTTACGCCGCCACGACGGGCCGCCGGGTCTCGATCGAGTACGCGCTGATCCGCGACATCAACGACCAGGCCTGGCGCGCGGACGCCCTGGGCGTGCTGCTGGCGGGCAAGCTGGCGCACGTGAACCTGATCCCGCTCAACCCGACGCCGGGCTCCAAGTGGACCGCGTCCGCGCCCGGGACCATGGACACCTTCGTCGCGCGGCTCGAGGCACACGGCGTCCCGGTCACGGTCAGGGACACCCGCGGCAGCGAGATCGACGGCGCCTGCGGCCAGCTCGCCGCCAGTAATACCGGGTGACCCGCAGGCCGGCTAATGGGCCGGTACCGTTGTCGGGCGATGTCCTGGAGGTACGAAGCAACCCGCCGCTACCGGCGCGCCGCATGGGTCCTGGTGCACCGGATGTGGCAGGGCGTCCAGAACGCGGGAGTTGTGACGGCCGAGACGCCGGCCGGGCGGAAGTTCGCCGCGTTCGGCAACGGCTCGATGATCGCCTTCCCCGGCGGGTCCGTCTACGGCGAACGCTGGATCGTGCTGGGCGAGGACACGCTGGTCGGCGTGCACGTGACGATGTCCGCGGGCATGCTGCCCGGCCAGGATCTCGGTGCCGTGCCCGTGCTGCGGATCGGTGACCGCTGCGTGATCGGCCGGGGCAGCCACATCGTCGCCCACCATTCCATCGACATCGGCGACGACGTGTACACCGGCCCGTACGTCTACATCACCGACCAGAACCACGGCTACACCGACCCGGAGATCCCGATCGGCCGCCAGGTGCCGACGAACACGGCGGTGTCCATCGGCGCCGGGAGCTGGCTGGGCGCCGGGGTGATCGTCCTTCCCGGCGCCCGCATCGGCCGGAACGTGGTGGTCGCCGCGGGCTCGGTGGTGCGCGGGCACGTCCCCGACCGCTGCGTGGTGGCCGGCGTGCCAGCCAAGATCGTCCGGGAGTACGTGGCGGGCAACGGCTGGTCGCCGCCGCTGCGGGCACCTGACGCACCCCAGCAGCGGGCGAGCCCGGTCTGATGTGCTGTACAGGTCCAGGAGACGCTCACCCAGCCCAGGCCGATCTGGTCGCCGGGCCGCAGCTCCGCCCGGCCCAGTGCGGGTCACAGGTCCCGGCTCGCCAGGACCGTGATGAGGTCCTCGACGCGGACCCGCGGCCGTTCGGCGATGGCTTCGACGACCACACGCCACGTGCCTGGCGCCGGATCGAGTTCCGCCTGGTAGCCTCCCGCGCCGTCCGGTGTCATGGACGCCTCGGCGATCAGGCGGCCAGTCACCGGATGCTCCAGGCGGGCGTGCAGGAGCAGGTCACGACGATCCGAGTCCACCGATACACCGATCGGCTCGCTGCCGGAAGCGATGTCGGGCAGGTCCAGGCCGAGCTCACAGGCAGGCGCGAGGACATCGCCCATGTCCAGCGGCTCGATCTTGTCCAGTACCAGGTCCAGCACGGTGGTGGACAGGCACAGCCCGCCATGCCGGACGGCCTGCAGGGTCGCCTCTTCGGTGCTGGGCCACTCCGGCGGAACCGCGCTGAACAGCGGGACGGTCCCATCGCCGCGATGGTCGCGGTCGCGCTGTGACCGCCGGTATGCCCGCCTGCCATGATCGACGGTGAGACTCTGCCAGGTCGCTTGCCGCTTGCCGGCGTAGGCATGCAATTGGTAAGGCGGCGGTGAGTTGCGGGCCACCGCCGTGGCGATCTCTGCATGGAAGCTCAGGCCACTGGCCATCGCACCGGCCGGCAGGTCGGTCAGGCTGGCCTCGGCCAGGCCTACCGGACCATTCGCGCCGGCCACGCACCGGTACGTCGGCAGCAGCTCCCACAGCGCGGGGAAGCTCCGTGCCACCTCGGTCAGGGCCGTGTGCCGCCCGAAGGGACGGAGCTTGCCGAACGCGTCCCCGGTCAGCGCCCGGATGGCGTTGACCGAGCCGCGGTAGGGCGTACCCAGCGTTATCAGCCGCCGGGCATGTTCCCTGCCGCCCAGCACCTCCAGGTAGTAGCGGGCCACGAGGCCGCCCATCGAATGGCACACGAAGATGATCTTCGTGTCGCGGTTGCCCGTGCTGCGGCGCCATTCCTCCAGCCAGCCGTCAACCCGCGCCGCCAGCAGCTGGGCGGTATGCCGGTTGGAAAGCCGCCAGTCATAGCCGAACGACCGGACCGCACCCACGTCGGCCAGTACATCGAGCAGCCGTCCATACCCCGGACCGCCGTA
>DASXMU010000349.1:0-10951 GCA_036495485.1 Streptosporangiaceae bacterium | reverse complement strand
CGTGATTGGCGCGGACCGCCATCACATAGCCCATCCCGAGCTGGCGGATGCCGCGGCGCAGCTCACGACCGCCGTATACCTCATCGCCCGCCACGAAGGCCGCGCGGATCCCCGAAGCTTGCGCGCGTTCCAGCAGGGCCTCGGCCAGTTGCGGCTTGGTTGAGAACATCACTTCCTCTGGCACGCCGGCCAGCTTGCGGTGCTCCTCATCAGCGGCACGCGCCTCGGGCAGGTACAACGCCCGGACGATCAGCGCGTGGCCGCGGCCGGTGGCATAGGTCACGGTCACTGTCACCTGGCACAGGGCGATGCCGCCGACGGTACCGCTGTACTGGCGGGCCGCGCCGGCCGCGCCGGCTGAGGACTTCTCGTCGGCCGTCTCGTCCACGATCAGTACCCCGTCCCCGTCATCGAGGCGACCGGCCGCCCATGCCGACGCGATGTCCGGAAGCCGCTGCTCGTCCCAGACTGCACGCGACAGCAAGTGCTGCAGCCGGTGCGGCCCGCGGTGCCCGGCCGCCTCGGCGATCGTCCAGCAGTTGTGATCTTCCAGCTCCATCAGCAGCCCGCTGAGCATCTGGCCGCAGGACTGCCGGGTCTCCCGGCGGGGAAAGCACCCGGCCACCCGGCCCAGCAGATCCGCCAGCAGCGCGGCACCGGCCTCATCAGCTACCGTGGCAACCGCGGCTGCAGCATCTTGATTGTGTGTCACAACCCATCATGATCGCGGCAGCCGCACCTCTATGCGGTCCTTCTGATCTGCACCAACAACTCCACGATCACGAACTACCGCTGCCGTATCAGTGTGGGCCTTCGGATAATGGTTGACTCTAGATCGGATGATGGTTGACTCTAGAACTGACACACATCGTTGACAGCGGGCTTCCGCTGATGGTGCACGCGTTTGAGGGCAACATGGCCGAGACCAAGACCATGCTGCCAGTGATCGAGTCCTTCATGACCGCCCACCAGTTGCTTGACATCACGGTGGTGGCGGACGCGGGCATGATCTCCAAGGCCAACCAGAAGGCGATCGAGGCGGCCGAGCTGTCATTCATCTGTTGTCGATCTTGGCCTGCCTGACCCAGCCACGCAACGCCTCAGGGTGAACACCCAACTGACGGCCCACCCGGGCCAGCTCACCATGACCCAGAACCAAAATGTCCCTTGACAGCGCCCTCAGTAAGCAGTAGGTGTAAGTAGCTACCTTGTTAGCTCGCCAGCCAGTGAGTAAAAAACTTGTCGGCTCACCAATCAGCCTCTGGTGTGGTAGCCGTTCGACAAGCCTTGGGGTCGATGTGACTGCAGAAGCGCTCAACGCTGCTGGATTTCACTCCTTTCATCGCGGCAACCCTGCTCCGATGGATGACTGCACCACCGGGATATCCACGGAAATCGTGGTCGTTCCGCTTTCATCTATACGCTCTGGCGAGTCGCCGCGATCGGACGGCGAGGATATGAGCCACGTCGCCCTGCTGGCAGCGGTGGAAGGGACGCCGCCGATTCTGATCGACAGGCGCACCATGCGGGTTATCGACGGCAGACACCGGCTCAGGGCCGCCACCCTACAGGGCCGCACCACAATCGAGGCTAGATTCTTTGACGGCAGCTCCGAGGATGCCTTCTTGCACGCGGTCATGGAAAACGTCCGGCACGGACTGCCACTCTCCCAGCACGACCGTCAAGCGGCGGCGGAACGCATTATCCAGTCCCACCCTCATCTGTCGGACCGGACCATCGCAGAGCTTGCCGGGCTGTCGGCAAAGACCGTCAAAGCTATCAGGCGGCGCTCGGCGGCCGTCCCGCAAGTCAGCGCCCGCGTCGGCAAGGATGGCAAGGTGCGGCCGGTCAGCAGCGTGGAAGGCCGCCAACGGGCGGTGCAATTCCTCGCCGAACACCCGAACGCGTCGCTTCGGGAGATCGCGCAAGGTACGGGGATATCGCCAGCCACCGCACGCGACGTCCGCAAGCGTCTTGCCTGTGGCGAGGAACCCGTTCCAACCCGGCTGGGTATCACAGGTGAGCGTGAGCATCTGCCGAGACCGGCCGCCAGGCCGGTAATCCACCGGGTCACGCGGCAGGCTCCCGCCTTTGTGGTGGACAGGCTGCTTCGCGATCCGTCGCTCCGGTACAACCGGCAAGGTAAGCGACTGCTGCGCTGGCTGCAACACAACCCGGTCGAGCCGCACGAGCGGTCCAGCGTAATCGATGCGATCCCGCCACACTGCGCGCCGATGGTCGTTCAGCTCGCCTGCCAGATCGCCAATGATTGGCTGGATTTGGCCCACCGGCTCAATGAGCGCATGCCGAGAGTCGAATTATTGAGCCTGTCCCGGTTGTGGGTGCCGAAAACCTATGCCACCAGGCGATACTCGTGAATCACGCCGCCAGCGCGGTCGCGGCGCTGGACCCGGAAGTGATCGAGGTCGGTGACTCGTTCGGGCAGCGGGCGCAGCGGCGCGGCCTGCTTCAAGGTCCGGTGCGGCCGGTGGGTGTTATAGAAGCCCTCGTACTCGCGCAGGACGGTCATCAGGTGCCGCTGGTTCCAGACCAGGGTCCGGTCCAGCAGCTCCCGCCGGCAGGAGCCGATCCACCGTTCCATGATCGAATTCATGCGGGGCGCCTGGACGGCAGTGCGGATCACTCTGGCGCCAGCGGCCCGGAACACCTCATCGAACGCGGCGGGAAAGCTCGCATCCCGGTCATGAATCACGAACTTCACCCGCGTCCCCGCGTCTTCGAGGTCCATGAGCAGATTGCGGGCCTGCTGCACCATCCACGCTTGGACCGGGTACTCCGTCGCGCCGAGGACGCGCACCCGGCGGGTGCCGTGCCCGATGACGGCCAGGACGTAGACCTTCGCTCCGCTGAGCAGGCAGGCGGTGAAGAAGTCCACGGCGAGGATCCCCTGCGCCTGGGACCGCAGGAACTCCGGCCAGCCCGGCCCGTTACGGCGCGGTGCCGGTTCGGTCCCGGCGCGCTTGAGGATCTCCCACACCGTGGACGGAGCCACCGTGATACCGAGCCCCGCCAGCTCGCCATGGATACGGCGGTAACCCCAGGCTTCGTTCTCCCGTGCCAGTCTCAGCACCACCGACCGCACCTTGCGGTGCGTCGCTGGGCGCCCGGACCGGCCCCGGCGCGACCGGCGCGCCCACCGGCGGCGGACGATGTCCCGGTGCCACCGCAAGATCGTGCCCGGGGTCACGATCAATCGCATCGCCGCGAGGCGGCCGGGCGGCAGCGTCCCCGCCAGCAGGGCCAACCACGCCCGGTCCGGCCACATCAGCCGCGAATGAACCCGCGGCCGCTCGCGCTCGGCCACAGCCAGCTGGTGGCGCAGGATCAGGATCTCCGCGTCCTTCCACCACGGCTCCCGGCGCGACAAGCGGAGCAGCGACACGACACGGAAGACGATAAGGAAGATCAGCTTCAAGCCCACAAGCCGAAGATCATCCCATGCCAAGGCGAGCAAGACGGGCACGGCGTCCACGAACACCCGGCAAGCGCGCCACAGGATATTCCCCAGGTGGCACAGGTTTCCGGCACCCTCAGCTTTGCACCCAGCTGACCACATACTCGTGCCGACACACCGAGAGGCCGTCCAGCGCAATCTGGGTGGCCTCTCATACTGCTGCAGAATACTAACCCCAAATCCGAGGAGAGCGAATTAGGCACACGGCTTCACCATAGATACGCACACGGCTTCGTAGCATCTCGGAAAAACTATTTTCCGCACTGCCAGGAATGTTTAGTGCTAGCATTTCGGAATAGCACTTTGGCCTCCGGAGCCGGGAGCGTAGGTTCGAATCCTACTGGGGGCGCCCTATGATGCCGCAAGATACGCGCGTGGGGTCCGGTGCATGTCGGCGATACGCATCAGACCTCAAGCCGCAGGACCGTAATGCGCCGGTAGTTAATCAGCGGACTCTAGCGCCGCAAGCTGGTCAGCGAACCAGCGGGCGGGCGGGTGCGTGGCGGCCGCCCGGGCGAGCGATGCCGTCCTGCGCTTACGTTCCGCATCCTCCATGATGAGAGCCTCGTGCAGGGCTTGCGTCGTCTCGGACACGTCGTAGGGATTGACAAGTAAGGCATCGGTGCCAAGCTCGGCGGCGGCGCCTGCCTCTTGGGACAGAACGAGCGCGCAGCCGCTATCGGACAGGACCGCGGCTTCCTTGGCAACCAGGTTCATGCCGTCGCGAACTGGGTTGACCAGCACTACGTCGGCCAGCCGGTACATAGCCAGCGCGCGAGGATAGTCGTTGTTCACTTCCAGCGCCAGCGGCTGCCAGTCCTCCGTGCCGAACTCCTGTGAGATCTCGCGGGCCAGTCGTGTCACGGCGGACATGTAGGTGCGGTATACAGGTATGTCCTGCCGTGATGGGTACGCGAGGACCAGGTGCGTCACCCGGCCTCGCCATTCGGGGTGTGTGATCAGCAGCTCGCGGTAGGCTTCGAGCCCGCGAATGATGTTCTTAGACAGCTCGGTACGGTCGATCCTGACGATCAGTTTCCTGCCGTGCGTGTCCTGGGCAAGCTTCTCTACCTTGGCTTGCACGTCCGGTTCGGAGCCGCGGCGGCGGAGTTCGCCGGCGTCCACACCTAGCGGATGTACGCCGATGCTGGTCACGTGGCCTCGGTGACTGACCTGCTGCCTGCCTTTGTCCACGTCCGCGCCGAGGATCAGGTGGCAGCATTCAAGGAATGCGTCGGCCCACCGTTGGCAATGGAAACCCGCGTGGTCGGCGCCGAGCACGCCCTCAAGGATCTGGCGGCCGACCGGTCCGGGCAGTATCCGGTAATAGTCCGGCGGCGCCCAGGGCGTATGCGAGAAATGAGCGATTTTGATGTCTGGCCGTGCATCAGCGAG
The DNA here is from genome assembly GCA_036495485.1 of Streptosporangiaceae bacterium. Taxonomy (GTDB): domain Bacteria; phylum Actinomycetota; class Actinomycetes; order Streptosporangiales; family Streptosporangiaceae; genus PALSA-505. The sequence continues at coordinate 6,081 of DASXMU010000349.1, read as the reverse complement.
CATCCGCGGTACCAGGCTCAGGTGATAATCGTGGACCACCGCCCGGACCGCGCCGCGCGCCGTCGGCGCATCATCGGGTGGCGTGCCCGCCTCGTCCGCTAAGGCCTCGGCGAACGCGTGGTTGTAGGCACGGTACGCCTGCCACTCACGCTCGAACTCGAGCCCAAACCGCGGCAGGTTCGGGGTGTCATAGAGCATGTGGTGCACGAACCACAAGGTCGAGTTGGCCACCGCGTTGTGAGCGCGCCGGAAGGTCGCGGCAGGGATGTCGAGCATCCGGACCTCCGACCCGCCTGGAGACCCTTCGAGGTCAAGCCGCCCATTCGCCGTTCCGCGGGCTTGTGCGCGGTCGGCATCGTTGAGCGCGGCGCAGATCCACAGCGTGTCACCCGTGCCTATGGCCGAGGAGAGAGCTGAAACGACGCCGCCACCGCCCCGGTGAGCCACCAGCCGACCGTCGTCGGCCTGGGTGAACGACACCGGACCACGGATATTCGCGTTCAGGATTCGCCTTTTGACTGGTACGCCCATGAGCACCAAGGCTACGAGGTAGCTCGTCCGCCGCGCTGCTGCCGCCGTCGCCTCAGAGCTGCGGGCGACCCAGGTTCGGGCACCATCATCCCCTGGGCATCCGGTGCACCAGCCCGGCCGGTGCTTCGATGCCGCCGGCCGTTTCCTCAGTTAGGGGTCGGACCGCCAGTTCAGGCAGCGGCCCGCGTACCGGGGCCAGGCACCGACGGCCACGTCATCGGGCAGGAGAAAGATGATCAGGTCTGCAGACTCGGTCGGCTCTTGATCCGCCAGGACTTCGCTTGAGCTTATGTTCATCGTTCTTTCCTTCCGGGCGGGAGAGGCTGATTTAGAGAACATCATCTCGAAGGGTGGGGAACATCCTCTCGGGCCGCAAATGATGTGATCTTGCTGACCGCAGGCCTGATTGTTCAAAACCAGGCTGGGCAAGTGAACAGCCGGGCTTTGCTAATGTCGTGTCATGTCGGAGCCAGAGATCCGGCTGTGGCCCTTCCGCAGCCTGGACCCCATTCCCAACCCGCTGCCTGACGATCCAGACGAGCTGAACAAGTTCCTTGCTCCTGTCTGGGTGAAGTCGGCCAAGGCGGGGCGGCCCGACCCCAAGCCGCACGGGCTGATGCAGCTTGTGGTCGCGGCCCGGGCCCTATGCGACGGCTACCCAGGAGAGGATCTGCTGGGGGAGATCGCCGACACCGAGCCGCGGAACAAGTACCAGGACGAGCGCCGTTACCCGGTCGATGCGCGCCGCCATCTGGTCGACATCGCCATGGCTGAAGCTGAATGCTCCCGGCTAACCGAGCTACGGGAGCACAAGACGGGCGAATGGGCTGGCGTGCTTCACCTGCTGTACGCCGACCGGTTTCCCACCGTTTGGAGCGGCGAGGACCGGCCCAACCTGAACCTGCCGCTGTGGACTCCCGCAGAAAGCGTGCTGGGTGTGCTCAACGAGTGGCGGGCAGAGTTCGACAAGCACGCCAGCGCTGGAGGTGACTTCGCGGCCCGGGCCACGAGGGTGGCCACTATTGCGGCGGCGACCTTCCTCGAGTGCCTCATCGAGGACGGTGAGGCCGAGGCGGCGTCGTTCTTCATCGAGCGGTTCGTCCCGCCACCAGCTGACGACCTCCGATTCATTGGCGCCGACTCGTGCACCGTGATCTCTTCCGCCATCGACCGGATCCGGCGCGCCCAGCGTGCCCTCACCGAGCTTTACCGAGGCAAGCCGCGCCGGGCGATGTACGTCGCCATCGACGGCGGGGGAACCCGCTCAACCGTTGTGATTCATCCGCCCCTGCAGCCACAGCGGCGGCTGTCAGTCGGCATCCCGCTGTCCGCAACTGGAACTCGGGCTGAGGTCATCCAGCGAATCGACGACATCGCTCGTGAAATAGTCCGCAGCACCAGCGACCTTCCCGACCGCGACGCGCTGCGCGCCGTCGTCGCGGTCGGGGCGGCCATCGCGCCAGGAGCATTGCCACCGCTCAAGCCGCTGTTCAAGCGCGCCTTCGAGCGTCACCTGCGGCAGTTCGACCTCGTGGTGATGAACGACGCAGACATCGTGCTGACCGCGGAACGCCTGGGGCTGGAGCAGCGCAGCCCCGACACCGCCCGGCCTGTCATCTGCCTGATCGTCGGCACCGGGTCAATAGTGGTCAGCCAGCGGGTTGATGGCTCCTACCTGCACCTGGACGGAGAACAGTGGGTAGCCTCCGACCGCTGCTCGTGTACCGAGCTCGCCCGCCGCGCCCTCCAGGTGGCACTAGTTCACCGGCAGCTCATAGCCGCAGAGTCCGACCACAAGATGTGGGAGACCCTCAGACTCGATCCTCCTGGAACGCCCACTCACCAAGACCGCCAGGTGCTGCTTGACCAACTCATCGAGCACTTCGGCTATCCCGACCTAGAGCAGGCCGTCAACGCCCTGGCCTTCGAGTTCAACAAGGCCGCTCTGGCCAGCGCCGCGACTCTCATCGCCGAGCTCGCCGACAGCGGCAACCTTGCCGCGCGAGAGCTGGTGGGCGAAGTAGCACACAATGCCGCTGATTACGTCACTACCGCCCGGTGCTGGGTGGAGGCCGATGAGAACGATCCGATCCTCATCGTCATCGGCTCCCTTGCCGGGAAATGCCGGACGTGGCAGCAAAAGTTCATCCATTACCTCGGCGGCGATGAGGACGCCATGCCTGACAACGACACTGGCCGGGTCGGCTGGAGCGTGCCCGGCTTCGAGGTAGTCAGGCCCGAGGTGGACGCAGCGACCATGGCTCTGCGCGTTGCGCGGCGCTGGGCATCGACCCAGGAAGAAACCAAAGAGGTCATCGGTCAATGCACCTTCTTCTCCACCAGTGGCGGTGGTAACCGCCGCACCAGCATCAGGACACCGAGAACCCGGGCCGGGCAGTGAACGCTCCGGTGTCACACCTGAGACTCCTGGACGCGGCGGCGCTGGCCAGGCGCCTGGTGCCAGCGGCCAGCGCGTTCGAGCTTAGCCGCCCGGGCAGTGGGTCAGTCTAAGCGATCCGCGCGGCCGTACAGATCGAGTAGACGCTCAATATCGAACTCCTCGTCGTATACGCCAAAGGCGACCTCAAGGGCCCGGATTCGCGCCTTGGGCGCGTGGAAGCGATGCCAGATACCTCGCGGAATTAGCAGGTAGTCGCCCGCTTTCAAGGTCACTGACTTGACGGGGCCGTCAAACTCGCCGGTAGTACCAAGCTTGAAGTCATCGCCGGATATGTCTACACCGACGTCATCGTCGAGCGCTACGAATAGTTCGTCCCTGCAGAGATGCCGGTGAAAGCTAATCTTCTGGGCGGTATGGATGGTAAGCACACGCACAGAACAGGTCTCGGACGTGGTGAAGACTTCTCCCGTTCCCCATGGCCGCTGGAATGTCTCGATCGACCGAGGATACATTCCGTAACCGAATTCCTGAGTGATGGTATCGGTCAAGAAATAGGTACCCCAGGGGAAGGCGACATCGTGCCGTCTGGTAATGCGAGTATATATGAGCCGGCCTATCCAGCTTTCGCCGTTGTGAGGCCCGTCGGCCAGGTATTGCGAGGCTACAAGTACGGCAGGCACGACATCGATCCGTGTGAATCGTGAGGTAAGCGCCTCGATGACCATCTGCAGAGTATTCCCTGAAAATGCTGCTGAATCGACCACGGCGACTTTAGATCCAGGAGGCACGCTGGCATCCGACTGTACGACGGCACGGCGGTTAACAAGCCGGTTTCCGTTCTCCCCGGTCATCGACACACGAAGATGCGGTGTTGCGCCTATTGGTGTGCTGGCTAGCAGTCGCTGTAGCTCCGTGCCGCCCGGGACAGCCGGATCCTCGACATATGCAATCCACTCTATCCCGGCATTATCCAAGAGCCCGGCAAGCTCCGCAACGGAGCGGGCGGCATCATCGTGCGGTATAGAATCTACACTTATCTCCAGCGACCTGTGCATTTCTTCCTGCAGGGCCTGGCCATCCCAGCCCGCACGGCGTCTTGCCGTCAGCTCGACCTCCCGGTCGAGTTCTATCATGAAGGTGTCAATATCTGTCACCACGTGATTTGTTATCCGAGCATGGCGGCTGAGCCAGTTAGAGGATGGGCCGCTGCCTGGTTGGCCTACCTCGCAGACCAAGTCGGCGCCCGCCGCCAAGGTCATTAGGCGCGTCACATCCGTGTCGAGACTCCTGTGCACTGGCGAGTCAATGATAACTGTGGCGCCGGTGAACGCATCGCGAAGCGCGGTTACTATTTCCGGCGTGTCCCCTATCGGGGCACGTTCATAGCCCACACGGGTGACCAAGTCCGAACGAAGGTCTCCGTTCAGCTTTACGATCTGCGGGATACCACGCTGGAGTAAGGCGTTTGCAAGCTCGGTATCGTCCAGTTCGCCCCGGATGAGAACCCGGTATTGTGCGGGCTGGAAAATCTTGCTGAAAGCGATTTCGAGGAGTGGATCCCAGGAAGCGGTAAGTACGAGATCAACGCCCCCCTTCGAAACCAGGTTTGCGAGATGCTGGTAGCCCGGCGGAGGCTCATCCGGAAGCATCGCTGAGTATGCCTGCCAAAAAGATTCGGCGCTACGAGGGCTTCCCCCCGATAGATGCTGCCGCACCACGTCGGCAGGTGACCGGCCAGCACATACTGGCAGCTCAAGCGCACCGGCTAGCGCGTTGTATGCATCTTCCCAGCTTGGAACGCCAGCCGTCTCAGTCAGGACTACTACTGTGCGAGGAGGGGTTTTATCGAGGCCACCAGCTACCCTCCTGGTGAGTTGCGAGACGAGCAGGTGCCACCGTTCCGCGTCGGTTGCTGCAGCTTCCGCATCGCAGCATCGTGAGATTGGGTTGTGGTGTGGTCTTAGATCATTCTTGTCAACCGACACACAATATGTTCTAGCAGCTTCTGGTGGCAGATGCCACCCCCGCGGCATTGTGCAGGCCAGCCATGCGACTGCCAAGCTGCCGAATGGTTGCGTCCGCCGATGTGGTGTTCGGCGTTCTCGCTGATTGGTGTGACGTCGTGAGGTTAGAGGGCCACCGCGTGATCTTCATTGCTGAAATCTGGCGCCTGCCAGCTACTGGATAAGCGCCCCGGCGTCACGTTCACCCCCGCGCCCGGACACCGCCCCCGGGGCCGAGCCTGTGCGGGAGGTCAGCGGCGTGCCGTTCGGTTATATCAAGCATTTTTTCCAACCGGCGGCAGCGGATAGAGGCGCGGTATGCCGAACTGATCCGGGCCTACCGGCGCGGCCACGGGCAGGACCCGCCCCGGGCGGGTCTGCCACCAGCTCGCCCGCCAGGCCAACCTGGACACCCGCCAGCCCAAGAAGCACCCCCGGTCCCTGGCCGAGCTGTCGTGGACTCCCTGGCTGCCGTGCGGGTCCAGGGTGGCTGTCTGCGGCTTACTGGCCCCGGTCTCGTCGTGTTCTAGCCTTGCGTCATGGCGAGATCACTGCCGCGGAGCACGCCAGCCGATCAGCAGGTCACCCGGGTGCGATCCTGAGCTTCCTGGACGCCGTGGATGATCGTTCTGATATCGAGATGCACAGCCTGATGGTGGTGCGCCATGGGCAGGTGGTGGCCGAGGGCTGGTGGGCGCCCTATAGCGCTGAGCGACCGCAGTTGCTGTACTCACTCAGCAAGATGTTCACCTCCACCGCTCTGGCGTTCGCCCAGGCCGAGGGGCTGCTCAGGCTAGACGATACTGTCATCTCACATTTCGTTGAGTTCGACGCCGACATCACCGACCCCCGCAGCCGGTCAATCAGGGTCCGGGACGTCGCCTCGATGGCCAGCGGCCATACCCGGGACATGCTGGACGAAGCTATCGCCCGGGACCGGGCCGAGCCGGTCCGCGGGTTCCTGATCATCGCGCCCGACCACCCGCCGGGCACGGTCATCGCCTACAGCCAGCCCTGCACCTACACGCTGGCCAGCATCATCCAGCGCAACGCCGGGATGTCACTGACGCAGTACCTGCGGCCACGGCTGTTCGACCCGCTGGGTATCGGGCACGTCGGCTGGCACACCTGGCCATCTGGACACGA
>DASXMU010000348.1:0-20160 GCA_036495485.1 Streptosporangiaceae bacterium | reverse complement strand
CCTGGCTGATGGCTCAGGAAATGGATCCAGAATTTCTCTGGTTCTGCTGAACCCTCTTACGAGTTAGCTCCTTACCCAAGTGTGAGCACACTTCGGAAGGAGTTGAGCATGGTGATCAGGGTTCTCCGGGACGCTGCCTGGATCGTACGTCCCGCGGGCCATCCCAAGTCCCCTGGCCTGTGGGGGGTGATCCATACCTGTATCGAAGGCAAAGCTGCCCGCGTCTTTGAACGTGAACGGCGGACCACCTTGCACAGCGTAGCGAAGAGCCTGCAGTCAGGCACCGAGCTCTATGACCGGCGTGCTGACGGTAGCGTCCTTTATATCCGGATTCCCCCATCCGCCGAGGTTGCGTTCGGCATCATCGGAGGGACGGTCGCGAGTGAGAAGGCGAGCATCAGCCGGATCGGCTTGGGGCAAGGCAAAGCCTGCGTCCGACCTATCGGATCATCGCCACTTGAGCGCGAGGGAAGCGGTCGATGCCTTTTACCCAGCCTCCCAGCAAGTGGGATACACGGCCACGGATCGTGGCACTTCCGATAGGCGAACGGCTGTGGCGCGTGCACGACAGGTGTCTCGGGAGGTGCACGTTCACTCCGCCATATGGTGATAAGCCACGAGCGGTTAACCGGTGGGATGAAGGAAGGTTCGACCCTACTCCTGATGATCCATTTCCCACCCTGAATGCAGCCATGTCGGCTGAGGCTGCGGCGGCTGAATGCCTAGTGCGCTCCGTTCCGTTCAGCACTGCAGGCTACCGGTCGCTGCCCAGCACCGCGACTACGAACCTCTCTGTATCCACGCTGAAGAGCGCGCGGTCCCTTCGGCTCGTCGCGCTACTGACTCTCGATGATCTACACCGGGTTGCGCAGGATGACTGGCTGGTCACCGCTGAGCCATGCGATTACGCTGCGACTCAAACATGGGCACGGTGGTTGCGGGAGCTGGCTCCTGAGGCCCAGGGGATGATATGGCCGTCTACCCTATTTCCGGGGATTCACTTGGTGGTCTTGTTCGGCGACCGAACACCGGAGAACTGCGTCAAGCCGGATGAGCCGTCAATCGAACTCGATACGGCTGAGGGTACAAAGTGGCTGACTGCCATGCTGAAGCCGTGGGGGATAGACGTAGCTCCCAGTGCGGTGGATCTGCGGACAAAAGATGACAAAGGCCAGGATCTGCCGACGATCAGTGTGGGGCCTGTCGGCGAGGCGGACAAGTCTGCCGAGTCTTCCCTGCCTGATTTTCGCATCTTCTTCAAGGCACACCTGCGCATGGTTGGCGACATTGTTAACGCGGCTGTGCTCGACCGGGAACTTGCCAACGACGCCGCTCAGCAAGCCATGCTCATCGCCTACAGGAAGTGGGACACTGTGGCGCATCATGCCAACCCCGTTGGATATGTTATCAAGACAGCGAAACGAATCGCGTTTGCTGTTCAGGCTACCGAAGCCAAGAAGGGTCTCCTCGGTGCATCCGGTGTCAATCAATGGTACGACCATGGTTTTTTTAACATAGACCAAGTGGGTAGGGCTGATGATCGTCTCGCCTTGGGGCAGGCAATACGCCAGATTTCTCGTAACAAGGCAGAGGTTTTTCTGCTGCATGACTACTACAGGTACACCGAGCAAGAGATCGCTCGTCTTCTTGACGACATTCCGGTTGGGACGGTCAAGTCCCGGCTGCATGCGGCTCGCCGTGAGCTGCAGATGCTCCTGCGTAGCACCTTCAGGGGGTTAGGGAGATTTCCATGAACAGTGATGAGGACCGCACGCCGGATCGTCATGACGACGGCCTCTCCGCAGAGGAACTGGACGGTCGTTTTGACGACCTCCTCAGACAGGCGGAGGGCACTACGCCGATCCGCGACGCCGTCGATGAAGAGTCCGCCATCAAGCATGCGGTTGCCCGGATCATTGATCGGCGCAGTAGTGCAGGAAGCGAGGAAATACCCCGGGATGAGGTTCGCCAGGCGGCGGGCGCCGTCAAGCGAACACCAGGCGCATCGGCAGGGAACCCACGAAGTGCAGCACCAGCATCGCATGACAGGTTGCCTGCCAGAGTTGCTGCTGGGGACGAGGTCGCACCTCACTCTGGGAGCTACCGCTTGCTGGGTGATCTGGAGATCGGCCGGGATGATCACCTTCTCAGCCTGCCAGCTGGCCCTACCCTGACCGTTCTGGCTGCCCTGCTGGTGAATGCAAACCGGCGGGTGTCCAAGACCGATCTGATCCGGATGGCCTGGGGGAGCGAGGATGTCCGGGAAGCGCAACTGCACAAGCGGGTGAACGCGGTGCGCACTCTGCTCGATCAGATCGGTCGGCGCGGGGATTTGCGGACCCATTCCGGATTCGGGTACGAGATGCGCGTCGTCGAGGACGATGTCGATACGTTGCTCTTTCAGCGGCTGGTCCGGGATGCCGACGAGGCGGGGGCGGACAGCCGTACAGAGGATGAGATCGGTTGTCTGCGGCGAGCGTTGCAACTGTGGCGTGGGCCGCGTCCGCTGGCAAACGTGCCCAGCGACGCATTCCATCTGGACGCCGTTGCGCTGGAGCGGCGGCACAAGCGAGCCGCGATCCGGCTGTTCGAGCTGGAAGTGGCCCAAGCCAATCACGAGAACATCCTCGATGAGCTAACGTCGATCGCCGGGTTCTACCCCTCCGACCAGCGGCTGTGCGAGCAGCTCATGCTGGCGGAGTATCGGTGCGGGCACGTAGGCAACGCGGCCAGCGCCTACGAGCGCTACCGGGATGCACTCAGCGAGGAGACCGGTGGCGAACCGAACCCGGTGCTGCGGAGGTTGTACTTCGCGATAGGTCGGCGGGATGAGGCGGCGATCGCGTCGGCGGAGGCGGCGATCGTCAAACGGACCGGAGCCGAAGATGCTGCGGTCGTGATCGTGCCGCACAAATTGCCACCTCCAGCCGACCTGGTCGGGCGGGAAGACCTAACGGCGGAGGTGTCCTGGCTGCTGCGCCGTAAGCCCGGTGCCACGGCGCCAGTACTGGTGATCTCCGGGCCCGGTGGCATCGGCAAAACGGCGCTGGCGCTGCGGGCCGCGCACGAGGCCACCGGCCGCTACCCGGACGGGCAGCTGTACATGGAGCTGCGCGGTACCACCGGTAGAGCGGCCGATACCGGCGAGGTGGTAGCGCAATTCATACAGGCGTTTAGGGGGGCAGGGGTGCCGGAGACGACCGCGGAGCGGCTGGCGGCCTACCGGACGCTGCTGGCCGAGCGGCGGGTGCTGATCGTGCTGGATGATGCGGCCGATGAGGCGCAGGTGGCCGACCTGGTGCCGGCCAACCCGGGATGTGCGGTGCTGGTGACAGCGGGGCAGCGGCTGCCGCAGATCAGCGGGGCGCATCATGTTGCGCCGCTGGAGCCGTTGCGGCGGGCCGAGGCGACCGAGCTGTTCCTGCGGGTGGTGCGCGATGCCGGGATCGCGCTGGAGGGGGATCTGGACGCGGTGGACCGGGTGGTGACGCTGTGCGGCGGGCTGCCGCTGGCGCTGCGCATCGCCGGGGCACTGCGCGTGCACGACCATCCCAGGTCCACGGCGCAGCTGGTACACCGGCTGACGCAGTACGGGCCGGAAGGGTTTGTCTACGGGCAGCTCAACGTGGCGCGCACCATCGGGGCCGGGCTGGACCGGCTGGATGCCGGTGCACGGCAGCTGTTCCTGGGGCTTGGCCTGCTCCCGCTGACCAGCTTCGGCCTGTGGACGGCCGCCGCGCTGCTCGACGGCGCCGGGGTGGACGCCGACCGGGCGCTGACGCAGCTCACCGCCAGCTTCATGCTCGAGTCGGTGGAATCCGATATGCGCTACCGGTTCCACGACCTCACCAGGGACTACGCTCGCCGCCGCGGGCTGGCCGAGTATCCCGGCGACCGCGACGCCGTCCCGGCCCGGGCCTACCAGGCCCTGCTCACCCTGACCCGGCGCGCCCACGCGGGGCTGCTCGGCGGCGATTACGAGGTGGTGCACAGCCCGGTGCCAGCCTGGGAGGCACCGGCCGAGGTGCTAGCCGAGGTGGACGAGTCCGCGGAGGTCTGGTTCGAGAAGGAACGGGCCAGCATCAGGGCGGCGGTCGAGGACAGCGCCGCGCTGGGCCTGACCAGCATCTGCTGGGACCTGGCGGTCTCCGCGCACGAGTTCTACACGGTCAATGGCTACCACGACGACTGGCACGCGACCCACACCGTGGCGCTGGAAGCCTGCCGCCGGGTGGGCGACCGGCGCGGTGAGGGGATCGTGCTGGCCTGCCTCAACCAGCCGGCCCTGCCAGCCAGCATGCGCGGCGGCGGGTCGGACCTGGCCAATCTCGAGCGGGCGGCCGGCCTGCTGGCCGGCTGCGGTGACCAGCACGGCCAGGCGATCGCCCTGCGCACGCTGGCCAACGCGCTGCGCCGGCACGGCCACCTGACCCGGGCGCTGGCACTGTTCGACGACGCGCTCGGCTACTACACCGGGAGCGCCGACCCGGTCGGGCGCTGCCAGACGCTGCGGTTCATCGGGCAGACCCATCTCGACCTCGGCCGCCACGACGAAGCCCGCCAGGCACTGGAACTGGCCGAGACCGTGGCCAGCGAACTGGGCCAAAAGCGGCTGATCGCCCAGGCCAGGTACTGGATCGGCCAGGCCTGCCTGCTCAGGAACGACGTCGACGGCGCCCAGGTCGCCTTCGACGCGGTCTTCGACTTCTACGGCGACACTCCCGGCGGCGGGCACGCCTACGCCCTGCACGGCCTCGGCCAGGTCGCCGGCCGCAAAGGCGCCTACAGCATCGCCGGCCGTCACCTCACCAAGGCGGCCGGCCTGGCGCACGACATAGCCAGCGCCCCGCTGGAGGGCCGGATCTGGCTGTCGGTCGCCGAACTGCGCCAGGCCCAGGGCCAGCCCGGCGAGCAGGCTGAGACATTGCGCAAGGCCGTCGCCATGCTGCACGACGGCGACGAGGCCAGCCTGGAGGCCCAGGCCCTCGCCGAACTCGCCCGGGTCATGGCCGAACGCGGCGACACCGCCGCCGCGCAGGAGGCATGGACCCGCATCGAGAACCTCTATGCGGCAGCGGATCTGCCGGAGGAGGACCGCATCTACCGCCGCCCGGGCGACACCGGCTAGCAGGAGGCAGCCGCGGCGCTGCGCATCAGCGGCGGGTTGAGAGAGTGGGCCGGGCCACGCCGGTAGAGCGTCGCGGGGCGGCCGGTCTCCGGTGCGCGCTTGCCCCCGGTGGGCTGCACGAATCCTTCGGTGTTGGTGACCTTCCGGCTGAAGTTCCTCGGGTCCAGTGGCATGCCCCAGACCACCTCGTACACGTTGCGCAGGTCGCCGATGGTAAACGTGGGATCGCAGAAGGCCGCCGCGAGCGTGGTGAACTCCAGGTGTGCCCTGGCCTGTTCGACCGCGTCACCCAGGATCTGGGCATGGTCGAACGCGAGCCGGTCACGGACCTGTTCGACCGGTTCCCAGCGGGCACTGCGCGCATCCGAGCCGGCCGCCGGAATGGGCAGGTTCGGGGCGACCGCGAGGTAGGCGACGCTGACCACCCGGCCGCGGGGGTCACGCTCCGGGGCACCGTAGGTGGCGAGCTGCTCCAGGTGCAGGATGCCGCCGTCCAGGCTGGTCTCCTCGGCCAGTTCCCGCTCCGCCGCCTCGCGCAGGTCCTCCCCAGCCCGCAGGAATCCACCGGGCAGTGCATCATGCCCCCGGTGCGGCTCGTTGGCCCGCTCAATCACCAGAACGTTCAGGAGATTGTCCCGGACGGTGAGGATTACCAGGTCAACGGTCAGGTGCAGCAGCAGGCGCTCACGGTCGATCATGATACAGATGATAGCTTAATGTCTCGCTGACACGAAACTTATTGTCTAGTTGACACAAAGCTCTGAGCGCTGTTATCGTCAAACTGACAGTAAGACGGAAACGGCAGGACCGTGGCGTACGACCGGTCCGCGTGGAACCTCTTACGTCGTCGGCGGACCGGCCCAGCGGCCGGCGAGCCGGAGTTCCACCCGCGCGTGCAAGGCGCCGCGTGGAGGTTGGCCAGCCTCCGCTCCATCGCCCGGCAGGCGGTGGAGGACGCGGATGCCGCGTTCCTCGCCAGTTCCATCCTTCAGCGTTCCCGAAAGGTAAGACCATGCGCGCATTTCGGCGTTACCTCCTGGCACCTCTGGTTCTCGCGGCCGCCCTGTTCTCCGTCGCTGGCCCGGCTTACCACGCCGCTGCCGCCTCGCCGCACCGCACCATCTCATCCGCCGACCCGATCTGCCCCTACGGCACGAACTGGGAGGTCCAGACGCAGTCCTGCGTCTGACCCGGTAGAAAATCGGTAGACCGTCGCAGAAGCCTTATACCGGCAGAGGGTGAATACACCTCTGCGACGGGGGCGTCGGCGGACCTGCGATCCTGGGTCCGCCGTCTGCCATTTTATTTGACTTCATGCTTCATTACGGTCCCCTTTAACGCCGCCGACCAGATTTGATCCTGATCAGCCGCCACCACGTCAGCAGCGCGAACACCAGGCCGAGCAGCACCATCAGGCCCATATCCCGCAGCCAGGTAACCGGGGTGTGGTTCCAGACCGGATCCGTGGACAGGCCCGGCCCGGCCGCGGCTGGCTGCTGGATCGTATTCAGGTTCACCGTGGAAGCCGCCGCCCCGAACCCCCACCGGGCCGGCGAGACAACCGCAACCTGCTCCAGGCCGGCCTGCCCGGCCAGCGGGAAAATCCCGCCGGTCAGGACAATCTGGAACATCACCGCGACCACGAGCAGCGGCATGGTCTTGTCGGAGCTGCTGACCAGCGCCGAGATGAGCAGGCCCAGGGCCATCGAGACCATCGCCAGCACCCCCATGGCCAGCAGCAACTCGGGCACCGGCAGGTGCCGCAGGAACGATCCGGCGGCGGGCGGCTTCCTGATGGCCAGGCCGATCGCCACCAGCACCCCGGCCTGCACGGCGGTGATGACCCCGAGCACCACCAGCTTGGACGCCAGGTAGGCACCGGCCGACAGGCCGGCCGCCCGTTCCCTGAGGTAGATCGCCCGCTCCTTGACCAGCTCCCGCACCGCGTTCGCCGCCCCGGCGAAACAGGCGCCGATCGCCAGGGTCAGGAGCACCGACTGAGCATCGGTGTTGCCACGCCCGGCCAGGCCCGCTGGGTCGGGCACCGCCAGCGCCAGGGCGCCGAGGATGACCGGCATCAGCCCCAGCACGGCCAGGTACGTCGGGTCGGACGCGATCACCGCCAGGTAGCGCCGGCACAGCGTGCCGAGCTGGGCCAGGCGGTTGCGGGCCGGTGGCGGCGGGAGCGCCGCCGCCGGGGCGGCGGCCGGGGCGGGCGCATCCAGCCCGGCGGCGACGTAGCGCTGGTAATACGGGGAGCGGCGGTACTCGCCGGCCCAGTCGCGGCCGGGCTCGGCCTCGAACGCCTGGAACACCTCGGCCCAGCCGGGTTTACCGAAGTGCCGCAGCCCGTCGGCGGGCGGGCCGAAGAACGCGAGCTTGCCGCCGGGCACCAGGACGAGCAGGCGGTCGCACAGGCCGAGGTTCGCCACGCTGTGGGTGACCACGATGACCGTCCGACCGTCGTGCGCTAAATCGGCCATCTGCTCCATGACCGACTTGTCCAGCCCGGGGTCCAGGCCCGACGTCGGCTCGTCGAGGAACAGCAGGGACGGCCTGGTCAGCAGTTCCAGCGCAACGTTCACCCGCTTTTGCTGGCCGCCGGACATGGCGGAGGTCCGCGTGCCGGCGTGCGTGGTCAGGGCCAGCTCGGCCAGCACCTCGGCGATCCGGCGCTGCCGCTCGGCCTTACTGGTGTCTCGCGGGAACCGCAGCTCTGCCGCGTACCGCAGGGCGCGCTGCGCAGTGAGCTGGGTGTGCAGGATGTTCTCCTGCGGCACGAGCCCGATCCGGTGCCGCAACTCGGCGTAGTGCTGGTAGAGGTCCCGCTGGTCGTAGAACACACCGCCGCCGTTAGCAGGTGCCATCCCGGTCAGGGCGCCGAGCAGGGTCGACTTACCCGCTCCGCTCGGTCCGATGACCCCGAGCAGGCACCGCTCGCCCAGCGGGAAGCTCACGTGGTCGAGCAGCACCTCGCCACCGGGCAGGGTGACCGTGAGGTCCCGGGCGGCCAGCGAGACGTCGCCGGTGTCGATGAACTCCTGCAGTTCCTCGCCGCACAACCGGAACGTGGCAGGTCCCACCCCGACGAGATCTGCTTCGGTCACCCTGGCCGCCGCGGTGATGCGCTGGCCGTTCAGGTAGGTGCCGTTGTGGCTGTCGAGGTCGGTGATCTCGTAGTCGCCGAGCCCGGTCTTGCGGAGCTTGGCGTGGTAGCGGGACACGCTCAGGTCGGGAACGACGACGTCGTTGTCCGGCGCCCTGCCGATGCGCAGCACAGTGGTCCGCAGGCTCAGCACCGCGCTGGGCGGTCGCGGCGGCGCCGGGGGCTGGCTGACCACGGAGGGCCCACCCGGCGAGGGAACGAGCGGAATGGACAGCGAGCAGGAAATCGCCAGGCCGTCGTCCGGGTGGCCGAGCCGGACGACACAGTCGCCGGTGATCGGTACCTGGCTTACCCGGTCCGGGCCGATGAATGTGCCATTCTTACTGTCGGCGTCGAGGAGCATCCACGAATCGCCATCGCTTGCTAACAGCGCGTGCTGCCAGGACACCCGGGGCTCGTCCACGACGATGTCCGATCCGGGATCCCGGCCGATCCGGTAGCTGCTCCCGGCCTGGAGTATCCGGTCTTGACCCTGCACCTGGACGTAAAGCGGCAGGTCCCCCGCCGATACGGCCTGCTCGATCTTCATTGGGCAACTGTAGAGCGAATCGCGGCAAAGAAGAATCACCGCGAAGAATTGTCGATTCCGAACGGTCCGTACACACTCGGAGCGGAATAAGCTGCCGTCGACAAGACGCAGACCCAGGGGTGAAGGGCGACAGGCGGGGGTGACGCAGCGGTGAGCGAGGAATCGCCCGGGGGACCTGGTCAGTACGCCATAGGTTCCGTGGTGGCCGGGTACCGGCTGGAGCAGCAGATTGGGCACGGCGGCATGGCCGTTGTCTTCCGTGCCCACGACCACCGGCTGAACCGGGACGTCGCGCTCAAGATCCTGGCGCCGAACCTGGCCTACGATCAGGCATTCCGGCAGCGCTTCATCCGGGAGTCACGGGCCGCGGCCGCGCTGGATGACCCGCACGTCATCCCGGTCTTCGAAGCCGGTGAGACCGAGGGCGTACTGTTCATCGCCATGCGGTTCGCCCGCGGCGGCGACGTCAGGTCGCTACTGGACCGGGCCGGCCCGCTGCCGCCCGCCCGGGCGGTGGAGATCGCCGCCCAGGCCGCCTCCGCGCTGGACGCCGCGCACGCGGGCGGTCTGGTGCACCGCGACGTCAAGCCCGCCAACATGCTGCTGGACGCCGGCGGCGACCGGCGCGACCACGTGTACTTGGCAGACTTCGGCCTGAGCAAGATGTCGCTGGCCCTCACCGGCCTGACCACGTCCGGCCAGTTTCTCGGCACGCTGGAGTACACCGCCCCAGAGCAGATCCTGGGCCAGAAGGTGGACGGCCGGGCGGACCAGTACGGCCTGGCCTGCGCGGCGTTCGAGCTGTTCACCGGCGCACCGCCATTCCACCGCGACGAGCACATGGCGATGATGTACGCGCACGTCAACGAGCCGCCGCCGCTGCTCAGCAGCCTGCGCCCCGACCTGGGCGACGCGGCCGACGACGTGATGGCCCGCGCCCTGGCCAAGTTCCCCGAGGACCGCCATACCAGCTGCCGGGCATTCGCCGCGGCCCTGCGCGTGGCCTTCCGGCTCGGCTTCGGCGTCGAAGCACCGGCCGGCCCTGGGCCGGCTGGCTATGCCCCGGTCGCTCCAGGCATCATCCGCATCGGCCCGCCGGGCGGCCCACCAACCCAGACGGCCAGCCACCCCAGCCAGCCACCAGGCCCACCAGAAGCGCCGGACCCCACGGCCGCCCCCATCGCGACCAGCGGTCCGCCAACCCAGACGGCCAGTCACCCCAGCCAGCCACCGCAGCCACCAGCCGCCCAGCCCAGTCGGCCCGCAGAACCATCCGCCGGCCCACCAGGCCAGCCCGAGGTACCCGCCGAACCCGACTGGACCGCCGGACCCCCAGCACCCAGCGGCCAGGGCGCCTCCCAGCCCGGGGTACCGACCCGGGCGGGCTGGCCCGCAGAACCATCCGCCGGCCCACCAGGTCAGCAGCCCTGGTCACCGGCTGGACCCCCGGCGCCCAGCAAACGGCCCGCCCCACAAGCCGGGCCACCGGCCGGGGCGGGCTGGACCGCCGGACCCCCGGCACCACCTGGACCTGAGGTACTGGCGGGGGCGTCGGACCGGGATGCCTGGGCGCCCGGACCACCGCAGCCCGCCCTGGATCCCGCGGGTGCCGACACCGAACCAGAGAGGGGCGGCGGCACCGGGCCCCAGGGTGAGCTCCCGGCCGCGCCGGGCACCAGCCGACGGCCGTGGTGGCGCTCGCCGGTCACGGCGGCGGCGGCCTCGGTCGTCATCGTGCTCGGGCTTGCCGGGGGGTACTTCCTGGCTGGGCACGGTAACGGGCCGGGGGCCGGCAAGGCGGGCGGGAGCATCAACGGCCGCCTCTCCAGCCACCACAGCCATACCCACCATGGCCCCACCGGCCCGGTCGCCCCGGGCTGTACCACCACGGTGCCCAGGCTGACCCCGCTCAGCAAGGTGACCAGCCGGACGATCAAGGTCAGTGCCGCCCCCTACGCACTGCAGCACAGCACGGACGGCCGCTACACGTTCGTGACCGTGCACAACGGGATCGCCGTGCTGCGCAACGAAGGTGGTCTTTCACTGCGGTTGCTGCACACTGTGCCGCTGCGCGGAGCGGGCACCGGCCTGGTGACCACCACCGATGGCCACTACCTGATCGCGGCCGACGGCAGCGGGGCTGCGGTGCTCAGCGTCAGCGCCCTGGAGAATGGCGCGGCCCACCCGGTGCTGGGCATGCTGACCAGCCCGCACGGCAGCGGAGCAGCCACCCCAATACTGTCGGCGGACGGCCAGTACCTGTTCGTCGCGCTGGCCGGCAGCAACGACATCGCGGTCTTCAACTTCGGTCTCGCCGGGAAGAGCCGGTTCTCCGCCGCTCACTTCATCGGCGCCATCCCAGCCGGCGTGCAGCCGACCGGCATGCGCCTGGCCGTCGACCAGAACTACCTGTACGTCACCAGTTTGCAGCGAAAGGCGGGCAAGGCTCCTTCGGAGGGCACGCTCAGCGTCATCGACGTGCCAGAGGCGGAAAAGGACCCGGCGAAATCGGTGAAGGTGATGGTCAACGCCGGCTGCAGCCCGGAGCGGGTCTACCCCACGCTGAACACGGTCTGGGTCACCGCCAGGGACAGCAACGCGGTGCTCGCCTTCTCGGCCAGCGAACTGCTGTCCAAGCCCTCCCGCGCCCTCGTCGCGGTTGTGCGGATCGGCCCGGCACCGGTCGGGGTGACGCCGCTGACCGACGGCCGGATCGTCATCACCGACTCGGGCGATGCCGGGACCCACGACAGGTCCGGCAACGTGGCCGTCATCAGCGGTGACGCCGCGCTGGCCGGCAAGCCGTCCCTGCTCGGCGTCGTCGCGGTGGCCGGGGAGCCCTATCAGCTCACCCGGATAGAGAACCACAACACCCTGCTGGTGACCGACGCGGCCAACGGCCGGCTGGTGGCACTCAACGTCGCAGACATGCCGTGACCTGGACCAGCGGCCAGGACCAGGCGCGGGCACCCGTCCCCGGCTACGGACGCAGACGCCGACGCCGCTGGCCCTGGGTACTAGCGATCATCCTGGTGGTGCTGGTGGCGCTCGCTGTGGCCGCCGATTTCATCACGCGATCGGTGGTGCAGAGCAGGGTCGCGGCCCAGATCCAGCAGCAGGGCTTCCCCGAGAAGCCATCGGTCTCGATCGAGGGATTCCCGTTCCTCACCCAGGTCGCCAGCCACGACATCCACCAGGTCCGGATCAGCGCCCAGAACGTCACCGAGGGCCAGGTCCATATCTCGGCGGTCAGCGCGGTGCTGACCGATGTCCATCTCAACGGCGGGTTCACCGGTGGAACCGTCGACCAGGTGTCCGGCTCGCTGCTGGTCACGTTCCCTGCGCTGGCCCAGACGCTGACCTCGCAGATCGGCTCGCTGGCATCCTCGGCCGGCCTGACCCTGTCGGCAGCGGGCCCCGACGAGGTACGGGCGAGCGTGGACCTGGTCGTCGCCTCCGGTTCGGCCACCTGGCGGGTGTCGCGGCTGGCCGGGGACGAGTTCGGCGTCAAGCTGGTCGGGGACACCGGCATCCCCAGCAGCCTGCTGGGTTCGATCAGCGACTTCACCATCACCGTCCCCCGGCTTCCGCTCGGTGTGCAGATCACAGACGTCAGCATCACACCGCATGGCCTGGTCGTCGGCATCGGCGGCCACGACCTTCCGCTCGGCAGTTAGATGGACACAATCCAGGGTCGATAGCCGAAATGGAACAGTCCCGGCCAGACCGACAGGAATAAGCTTCGATACACGAGACCGCGCGACCCGGGTGGGCGCCAGGCAGCGTGGAGGATCGGTGAGCGAGGAATCGCGCGGGGGACCCGGTCAGTTTGCCAAAGGTTCCCAGGTCGCGGACTACCGGCTCGAGCAGCAGATCGGGCGTGGCGGCATGGCCGTCGTTTACCGTGCCCGCGATCTGCGGCTGGACCGGGATGTCGCGCTGAAGATCCTCGCGCCCAACCTGGCCAGCGACGACGCCTTCCGGCAGCGTTTCATCCGGGAGTCGCGGGCCGCCGCGACCCTGGACAACCCCAACATCGTCCCGGTCTACGAGGCCGGCGAGGCCGACGGCGTGCTGTTCATCGCCATGCGGTTCGTCCGCGGTGGCGACGTCAGGTCGCTGCTGGACCGGGAGGGGCTGCTGTCGCCGAGCCGGGCCACCGGGATCATCTCCCAGGCGGCCTCCGCGCTGGACGCCGCGCACGAGGGCGGCCTGGTGCACCGCGACGTCAAGCCCGCCAACATGCTGCTGGACGCCGGCGGCGACCGGCGCGACCACGTCTACCTGTCCGACTTCGGGCTGAGCAAGTCATCGCTGGCCGGCAGCGGGCTGACCGCGTCCGGGCTGTTCCTCGGCACGCTCGACTACACCGCGCCTGAGCAGCTGCTGGGCCAGCCGCTGGATGGCCGGGCCGACCAGTACGCGCTGGCCTGCGCGACGTTCGAGCTGCTCACCGGCAAGCCGCCGTTCCATCGCGACCAGCACATGGCGACGATGTACGCGCAGGTGCATGAGGTGCCGCCGCTGCTCAGCGACAAGCGCCCCGGGCTCGCAGACGCGGCCGACGAGGTGATGGACCGGGCGCTGGCCAAGGCAGCGGCGGACCGGTACGCGAGCTGCCGGGAGTTCGCCAGCGCGCTGCGCAACGCGTTCGGTCTCGGCGCGGCGTTGCACCGGACGTTCGGCCTCGGTGCAGCCGGCCCCGGCATACAGCCCGCGGCCCCGCGCGAAGAGGCCACGTCCGATGGCGAGCGAGCCGCCGCCATCGTCGCTATGCCCGAGGCCGAGGCCGCCGCCCTCCAGGCTGCCGCCCTCAAGGCTGCTGCCCTCCAGGTCGCTGCCCCCGATGCCGCCGACCCCAAGACGGCCGACCCCAGCCCGGCCACCGCTGATCCGGCAGTCACCGGACCGGGCTCACCGGAGTCCGCGGCCACTGGCCCGGCGGACACCAGCCCCGGGACGGCGGGGCGGGTGGACACCGGCCCGGCGGAGAAGGTCACGCTGAACAGCCCATCAGCCGAGGATGCCGGCGAACGGCTGGCCGGCCCGGGTGATGTGGACGGGGCCGGCCGCCCCGGTGCGATGCCCGAAGCCCCGGCGGCAGAGGGCGGGCCGGTGCGTGCCCGGCGGTCGTGGTGGCGTTCTCCGGTCCTGGCCGCCGTAGCCGCCGTCGTCCTCATGGCCAGTGCCGGCGGTGGCTATTTCCTGGCCGGGCGGAGCGAGGGCAGCACCGGGGGCAATACGAAGGGCGGGTCCAGCAGGTCCCACCGGGACGGCCCCGCCCGCAGCGGCAGCTCGGTGCCCGTCGCGCCGGGCTGCACCACCAGCACGGCCTCCGATCTGCCGGGCCCGCGCACCTTCGCCAGCAAGACGACCAAGCTCACCGGCGTGCCGCTCGCCATGCAGCACAGCACGGACAGCCACTACACGTTCGTGACCCTGCCCAACGCGATCGAGGTCCTGCGCAACCAGGGCTCGCTGTCGCTGACGCCGCTGCGCACGCTGCATGTCCCCGGGGCGGGCACCGGCCTGCTGGTCACCCCCGACGACCACTACCTCATCGCGGCGGCGGGCAGCGGCGCGGTGATCCTCAGCGTCGCGAACGCCGAGTCCGGCAAGGGCAACCCGATCCTGGGCAAGCTGACCAGCCCGCACGGCAGCGGTGCCGCCACCTCGGTGCTGTCCGCGAACAACCAGTACCTGTTCATAACGCTGGAGAACAGCGGGACGGTAGCCGTCTTCAACTTCGCCGCCGCACTGAGCAGCGGACTGCACAACTCGCACTTCATTGGCTACATCCCGGCCGGTGTGCAGCCGGTGGGACTGCGGCTGGCGGTCGACCAGAACTACATGTACGTCACCAGCCTGCGCCACACCCCGGGCAAGCTCCCGCAGGAGGGCATGCTCAGGGTCATCGACGTGCCGGACGCGGAAAAGGACCCGGCAAAATCGGTGAAGGCGTCGGTGAACGCGGGCTGCGCACCGGAGCGCGTCTACGCCGAGCAGAGCGCCGTCTGGGTCACCGCCAGGGACAGCAACGCGCTGCTCGCGTTCTCGGCCGGCAAGCTCCTGTCGGACCCGTCACACTCGATCGAAGCCGTCGTGAAGGTCGGCGCGGCACCGGTCGGGCTGACGCCGCTGAACGACGCCCGGATCGTCGTCGCCGACTCCGGCAGCACCAGCGGCCACGGGGCCGGCAACGTGCTCATCGTCAGCAACGCCAGTGCGCTGGCGGGCAAGTCCGCCCTGCTCGCCCTCATCCCGGCGGAAGGGCAGCCGTTCCAGCTCACCCGGATCCAGGGTCTCAACACCCTGCTGGTGACCGACCAGGGCACCAATCAGCTGCTGGCCCTCAACGTCGCAGCCCTGCCCTAGGCAACTACTTACGGCGGCGCCAGAGAACGAAGACGGCGGCGCCGATCACGACCGCGCCAGCCGCTGCCGCGTACCGGGGATCGATCTTGCTGGCCTGCTCGCGCACGCGTTCCACGGCACGCCGCGCGTTGTTGGCCGGGCTGACACGATCGGTGATGGCGTCGATCGTGCGGGCCAGGCTGTCCCTGGTGCGCTCGATCTCGGAGACCAGTGTGTCCGGATCCCGCGCCTCCAGCGCAGTGTCCGTGTCGGCCATCGCTCAGGTCCTTTGCTCGCTGGTAAGACTGTGTTCCGGTGCTAGCAGATCAGTCTGTCAGGTACACGGTCAGTTTCACATCATTGGGTTGCAGCCGAGCGCGCCGGCCTGCTGCCCGCAGTCCGGTGACCATAGCGCGGGCCCCCGGCGCCGAAGCGCCACGGGGCCCGCGCAGTTGCCGTCAAGGACGGTGAACTGCCTGGTTAGCAGCCGGACGTGCTGGACTTGTAGATGAGCGACTTGACGCTCGGGTCGTTCATGTTGGTCTTGCTGATGGCCGTCAGCGGGGTCGGGATGCTGGTGGTCACGTGCTTGCCCTCGATGGCGTTGACGGCCTGGATGACGCCGTCCGCACCTTCGAGTGTCGGCTCCTGGGCGATGATCGTCTGGGCGACGCCGCCGCTGAGCATCTGCACCTCGGTGGGCTCGGCGTCGAAGGTGACCAGCTTGACCGTGCCGACCTTGCTGGCGTGCTGGATGCCCGCGGCTACGCCCTGGGCGGTCACGGTGTTCGCCGCGAAGAAGCCGCTCAGGTGCGGGGTGGCGGTGATGTCGCCCTCGGCGAACGTGGTGGCCTGGGTAGTGGTGGCGGCCACGTCGTTCTGCTCGGTGAGCAGCTTGACGTTGGGGTACTTGGCCTGCATCTCCTTCTCGAAGCCCTGCACCCGGGCGTCGGTGGTGGAGGTGCCCTTGGCCATGCTGATCACGCCGACGGTGCCCTTGCCACCGAGCATCGAGCCGAGGCTGTCCGCGGCCACCGCGCCACCCTGCTGGTTGTTCGAGGAGATCCGGGACAAGCCGATGGACGGGTCGAGTACCGAGGTGTCCACAAAGATGACCTTCGTGCCGTTGCTCGCGATCCGCTGCAGGTCGGAGTCCAGCTTCTGGTCATCGGTCGGGGCGACGACCAGCGCGTTCGGCTTGGTGGTCTCGATCGTGTCGATAATCGGCTTCTGCAGCGGGACGCTGAAGCTGGTCGGTCCCTGCACCGTCAGCTTGACGCCGAGCTTGGCCGCCTCCTGCATCGCGCCGCAGGCCATGCTGATGTAGAACGGGTCGGTCGCGTTGCCGGTGATCAGTTCGACCGTCTTCTTGGCCGACCCACCAGATGATGACTTACCCGGGCTGCTGCTACCGCAGGCGGCGATCCCCAGCGC
The DNA here is from genome assembly GCA_036495485.1 of Streptosporangiaceae bacterium. Lineage (GTDB taxonomy): Bacteria > Actinomycetota > Actinomycetes > Streptosporangiales > Streptosporangiaceae > PALSA-505. The sequence goes on along the minus strand of DASXMU010000348.1, from coordinate 3,549 downwards.
GGCGACGGCGACGAGCGCCACGCCGGTGATCTGCACGGGGTACCTTCGTGACATTCCAACTCCTCCTGGATGTTGTGCTAGTTATGCCATTCCCGCCAGTTCCCAGCCGCCTCAGCCCACTCTGTCTCGCAGCCTGAGGCGGAACTGATCGAGGTAGACCGCGCCGACGAGGACCACGCCGATAGCCACCTGCTGCCAGTCCACGTTCACGCCGATGATTACCAGCCCGCTGTTCAGCACCTGCGGGATGAAGATGCCGATGAAGGTGCCGAGCATCGACCCCCGGCCACCGAACAGGCTGGCCCCGCCGAGCACCACGCCGGTGATGACCGTGAGGTTGTCCAGGGAGTGACCGGTGAGCGTCGTCCCGTCGTTGAAGGCCAGCGACAGGATGCCCGCCAGGCCGGACAACCCGCCTGCCAGCGTATACACCTTGATCAGGTGACGGTCCACGGCGATGCCCGCGCGCCGCGGCGCCTCGGGGTTCGAGCCGATCGCGAAGGTGTACTCGCCGAACCGGGTGTATCTGAGCAGCAGGCCGAAGACGAGCGTGACCACGAAGCTGATCACGATCAGCCAGGGGACACCGGCCACGCTGCCGAGCCCGATGGTGTTCTTGACGGGGCCTGGCGGTGAGCCAAGGTCGACTCCACCGGTGATCAGGTAGCTGACCCCGAGCGCGGCGCCGAATCCGCCGAGCGTCGCGATCAGCGGCGGGATCTTGGCCTTGGACACCAGGAATCCCTGCATCCCGCCCCAGGCCGCCGCGACCGCGATACCCAGCACCATGCCGACGATGACGGTCAGCCAGCCGCCCGAGCCGGCGCCATGATGCAGGTAGTACTCGTCCGAGATCACGCTGGACAGGACCAGCACCGACCCGACGGACAGATCGATCCCGGCGGTGAGGATCACGAACGTCTGGCCGACGGCCATGATCAGCAGCGGCGACGCGTTCTCGGCGATGAGCGTGAGGTCGGTGGTGGTCAGGAAGCTGTGCGGCGCCTTGATGGTGAAGAACGCCATGATGGCGATCAGCGCGAGGAAGGTCCACGACTCGTTCGCGGTGAACGTCCGGCGCAGCACCCGCTGGCCCAGGCCGGCCTGCCGCAGCGCCGCCCGGTCCTTGGCCGCGGCCCGTTCCTCCTGCATCCGGCTGTCCGCACGCAGCGTCGCCTCCGCGGAGGGCGTGGCGGCGGCCGGGGCGCTCTCAGTTACCGTGGCCGGCGAGGCCGGGTGCGCGGGCGGCTGCGGCGGGTCCGGCTGTGCGCCGGTCATCCCGGGCGTGTCCGGTCCGGTGCCGCTCATGACGTGCCCCCGGCCGGGTCAGTGCCGGCCGATTGGCCCGGCTGGGCACCGTTCGGGATTTCTTTCCCAAAAGCGCTTCTATCCTCTTCGCCGGCCACGGTTTTCAGCGCAGCGGTCACCTCGAGAGCGCCGGTCATGGCCCCGACGAGCTGCTCGACGGTGGCCTGTGACGCGGTGAGCACCGCCACCCTGCGGCCCATCCGCATTACCTCCACCCGGTCGGCCACCGCCAGCACCTCCGGCATGTTGTGGCTGATCAGGACGACCGATATGCCGCGGTCCCTGACCCGGCGGATCAGGTCGAGCACCCGCTCACGCTGCACGACGCCGAGCGCGGCGGTGGGCTCGTCCATGAAGATGACCTTGCTCGCGTACAGCGCGGCCCTGGCCACCGCGACCGACTGCCGCTGACCGCCGGACAGGGTGGCGACGGGCGCGGTCACGTCCGGCAGGCTGACGCCGAGGTCGCTGAACGCGGCGATGGCGCGCTCGCGCATCGCGCTGCGGTTCAGCACCCGCAGGAACGGGATCAGGTAGAGCTCCCGGCCCAGGTGCAGGTTGGCTGCGGCGTCCAGATCCGGCGCGAGGGCGAGATCCTGGTAGACGGTCTCGATGCCGTACCTGCGGGCGTCCAGCGGGCTGGTCATGCGGACCGGCTTGCCCTCGATCAGGATCTCGCCGCCATCTGGCCTGATCGTCCCGGACAGCGTCTTGACCAGGGTGCTCTTGCCCGCACCGTTGTCACCGATGAGCGCGACGACCTCGCCCGGCTGCACGGTGAACTCCGCCCCGTCCAGGGCGAGCACGCGGCCGTAGTGCTTGGTCACACCGCGGGCCTCGAGGAGTGGCACCGCCGTAGGGTGTCTTTCCGGCCCAGCAAGCTCCGTGGGGTGCCTTCCCGGCCCAGCAAGCTCCGTAGGGTGTCTTTCCGGCCCAGCAAGCTCAGCCATCCAGCCGTCCCTTCCAGGCACGTCCCCGGCGCTCCGCGCTCATCGCATGGCGCTTCCCCGCCCGGGACCGGCGAGCCCTCGCCGTCTTGGATCGGTATTGGTAACGTTCACATTATGATGGGACATCCTCGGAGGCGACACGCCGTCTGTCAAGAGGAGTTGCCCGAAGCTGGTATTTATCCGTACAAACCCCTTAATATCAGGGCGTCCGCGTTCGGCGTACCCTGCAACCCTACGCCGAAACAGGTGCGAACACACGACCACCGCCGCTGGGAGCCCGCCAGTTCGATGCAACGACGTGATAACGTTCCCACAGGCCGTAGGGTGGAATTCCGGCCGGTAAAGCAGAGCGGCGGCGCGAGCTGATGAGCCGCCCGACCATGCGCGACGTCGCCGCGGCCGCGGGCGTGAGCCTGATGACCGTGTCGCGTGTGGTCAACGGTGAGCCTGGGGTGCTGCCGGAGACCGCGGCCCGGGTGGAGCGGGCCATCAGGCGGCTCGGCTACCAGCGCAACGACATGGCCCGGCAGCTGCGCAGCAAGGGCCAGCTCACCCACACCATCGGCCTGCTGGTAGACGACCTGGCGAACCCGTTCTTCGCCACCCTGGCCAGCGCCGTCGAGGACGCCGCGAGGCTGCGGAAATACGTGGTGCTCATCGGCAGCTCGATGGACAATCTGCGCCGGGAACGGGAGGTGATCTCGGCGTTCTGCGCGCGCCAGGTAGACGGGCTGATCGTCGTCCCGGCCGCGGGCAGCCACCGGTTCCTGCGGGACCGGATGACCGCGGGCACCAAGGTGGTCTGCGTGGACCGCCCGGCCGACGGGTTGCGGGTGGACACTGTCGTCGTCGACAACAGGAACGGCGCGCGCGGGGCCGTGTGCCACCTGCTCGACCGCGGCCACCGGCGGATCGGCTACCTGGGCGACCGGGAGGATCTGTGGACCGTGCAGGAGCGGTATGCCGGGTTCGCCGAGGCGCTCGCGGCCGATGGCCTGTCGCCCGATCCGGCGCTGGTCAGGCACGGGCTGCCGTCCCGCGCCGCGGCGGCCGAGGCCGCGGCGGCGCTGACCCAGCTTCCCGAGCCGCCGACCGCGCTGTTCGCCAGCAACGACCTGATGACCATGGGCGCGATCGACGGCCTGCACGGCCAGGCGGGCAGCGTCGCCCTGGTCGGCTTCGACGAGTTCTCGCTGGCCGACAAGCTGACCCCGCGGGTCACGGTGGTCGCGCAGGATCCGGCGGCCATCGGCGCCACCGCCGCCCAGCTCCTGTTCGCCCGGATCAGCGG
>DASXMU010000347.1:0-13862 GCA_036495485.1 Streptosporangiaceae bacterium | reverse complement strand
GCTCCAGTAGTAGAAGATCCAGACGCTCAGCGCCAGCCGCAGCCCGGCCTCGGCCCCGCCGGGCTCGGCGTGGCAGAAGTCCTGCGCCGCGTTCACGTTGGCGTGCTCACGGTGCAGCCGGGCCGCCCATTCGGTCAGCCGTGGGCTGAGCCAGTCGCTGTCGGCCCGCCTGGCCAGCTGCTCATGCCAGTCCTGGTGCCGCCGCCGTAACGTGTTGTACTCACCGGAGTCCAGCAGCCGTTCCAGCCCGTACCCGCGCAGGGGATCCGGCAGCCGGTACCGGGCCACGCCGTCGCGATGGGCGGTGATCAGGATCGACTTGCCGGCCAGCCCGCCCACCAGCTCCAGCACGTCTGCGGCGGACAGCTGGGCATCGGTGCAGATGCCCTCGACCGCGTCCAGCTCGAACCCGCCGGCGAACACCGACAGCCGGTCCCAGAGCAGCCGCTCGGCCCGGCTGCACAAGTCATAACTCCATGCGATCGAGGCCCGCAGCGTCCGCTGCCGGGCGGGCTGGGTGCGGTCGCCCCCGGTCAGCAGCCCCGGCCAGCGGCCGAGCCGCGCGTCGATCTGCTCCAGGGACAGCACCGGCAGCCGCGCGGCGGCCAGCTCAATGGCCAGCGGCAGCCCCTCAAGCCGCCGGCAGATCCCCGCCACCGCCGCCACGTTCGCCTCGGTCACCGCGAACCCGGGCACCAGCTGCGCCGCCCGTTCGGCGAACAGCCGCACCGCCGGGAACACCCCCACCTCCGCCGCCGTCAGCGGCCGGCCAGCCTCCGGCACCGGCAGCGGCGGCACCGCCAGCACCGTCTCGCCTGTCATCGTCAGCAATTCCCGGCTGGTGGCCAGCACCCGCAGGCCGGGCGCCGCCCGCAGCAGCACATCCGCCAGCTTGGCAACCGCATCCAGCTGGTGCTCGCAGCTGTCGAGCACCAGCAGGACCTGCCGCCCGGCCAGGTACTCCGCCAGCGCCGCGGCGGGGTCATGTCCGGCCCGGTCCTGCAAGCCCAGCGCAGCCGTGACGGCCTGGGCCACCAGCGCCTCATCCCGCAGCTGATCCAGCTGGACCAGCCACACCCCGTCACGGAACGCCCGGTGCAGTGCCGCGGCGGCCCGCAGCGCCAGCCGGGTCTTGCCGACTCCGCCGATTCCGGTCAGCGTCACCAGCCGGGAGCTGGCCAGCAGCCGCCTGACCTCGGTCAGCTCACGGCGACGGCCGACGAAGCTGGTCAGCTCCGCCGGCAGATTCCCGGTCACCCGCGCCCGCGGTGCCATCACGACCTACTCTACGGGTCAGCCGTGACACGTGGGCGCGAACGCTTCCGCTGAGTGCTCACATGCCTCCTCCTCATGGACGTGTTCCTTGCCCGCCACGATCAACAGCCCGGACAGTTTGGCCCCCGACTCGGAATGCCACGGCCAAGACCGTGGCTATGCTTCGCGGATACCCGATGTCGTTCACCGGCCGGAGATCACCGCCTTGGCGGGGTTAGCCAAGTTGCTGATGGTGATCAAGGATGTGCCTGTTGCCAGTCTGGAATATTTCAGAGCAGCCGATTCAGAATCAGTTCGAGTCTGGCACGACGTTATCTGCGACGTCTTTTATACCCCATGACTCCAAAGAGGTCGATTCCCGGTGTCGGATTCGCCAGTGGCGTCGAAGCCCGGCCGCTTGGTGACCTAACTCGCACCGAAGTCTGGTCCCAGGCCCAGCAGACATTGCACGGCCCGCGCGAGGTGGCGCTTTCCGCGGAGAGTTCTACTGACAGAGTTATCGGCACTCATAGGTCACCTGGCAGCGTCCCGGCCAGCAGGGCCAGCCATGCCCGGTCTGGCCACGTCAGCCGGGCGTGAGGTTTCGGCCGCTCGCGCTGCGCGACAGCGAGCTGGTGCCGCAGCATCAGGATTCCGGCGTCTTTCCACCACGATTCATGACGCGACAAGCCCAGCAGTGACACGGCACGGGAGACGATGAGGAAGATCAGCTTCAAGCCCACAAGCCGAAGATCATCCCGCCTCTAGCCAGACCAGGACCTGCCTGCCCGCCAGGGACCGGATGCGGTACCGAGCCGACCGCGACCTGCGGGAGCATCTGCCCAGGTAGCGCAGAATTTCGGCATCTACACTCCAAGATTCCCCGGGGCGGTCCAGGGGAGTGCATACGCCAGGTCAATGTGAGTGCGACCTCTCTGTCCCAGTTTACCTGCTGCGCAGTAACCATTTACAGTGGTTGGATCGATTGCTGCGTGGTGATGATGTGACGCTCACCGAGCCGGCCTGTGCTCAAGTTAAAGGGATGCATCCCAATGAAGCCCGTTGACCGTTGCAGGGTGGCCGTCTGGGGACCCGGGCGCCTGGGTGTCGAGGTGATTCGGACTCTGGCCGACCTGGAGTCGGTTGATCTGGTGTCGGTTCTCGCCTACAGCAAGGATAAGGCTGGTCGCGATGCCGGCGAGCTGGCCGGTATCGGGCCGTTGGGCGTCCCGGTCACAACGGACCGGGCGGAGATGCTTGCCGCTCGCCCCGACGTGGTGGTGCACACCAATATGGATATGGGTGGCTGGCAGGCGGACGACGACCTGCTGAAGCTGCTGAGTGCGGGGTATAACGTAATCACCGCGCATGCGTACGGTGGTCTTCATCTGCGCGAGGGTGACGCGTTCGAGCGCTTCCATAGTTGCGCGGTGTCCGGGGGGGCCACGTTCTACTGCACAGGTATGAATCCTGCGTTCGAGCTTGAGCAGCTCGTGCAGACACTCAGCGGCGGCTGCTCGCATATAGAGAGCATCCTGGTGCGCGATGTCATGGTGCTTGATGAAGCAGGTGCCCTGGCACTTGAGGTGATGGGTTTCGGGAAGCCCCTGGATGCGCGGCTGAGTAATCATTTGCGTCTATGGGTGGGACAGTACCTCGAGCCGTCGATGCGGGTTACCGCGGAGTTGCTCGGAAGACCGCTCGATCGAATCGAGTTCAGCAACCACAACAGCCCTGCCGCACACGCGGTAGAACTGGCGTCAATGACCGTCGAAGAGGGGACCTGCGGTAAGATCGCGCTGCGCTTCGACGGCTACAGCGGGGATGAAGTGTTCATCTCCGTTGAGGGCCTCTACTACGTGGGGGCTGAGCAGCGACCCTCCGATGCGGTCGCTGCCGAGTACGTGGTCGTGGAGATCGAAGGCCGGCCGTCGATGCGGGTGACGCTGGATTTGAAAGCGTCACTGCGGGAAGGGCTGGAACGGTACCCAGGCAGTCCGGACACCCCGATCATCTACACTGCGGCGGCGGCGCCGATCGTCCAGGCTATTTCCTTGGTGATGGCGGCTCCCGCGGGGGTTATGAGGACTCCTCAGTCCCCCACACATTATGACGCACGGTTCCTTCGGCGGGGCGCTTAGCCTGCGTATACGCCTTCCGCAACGCTACCCGGGGAAACCCCAGTCCATGATCACCAGTATCCCCGCCGCGCTGCCCGCCATCGCGATCGCCAGCTCCGGCTCCCCGCCGCAGAACCCGCCCACGCTCGCGTCGATCAAGGAATGCGTCCCGGTCTCGGTCAGCGTCACCACCCGGGCCTGCGGGAACCCCGCCGGCTGGCCCCTGGCGTCCACCGGCCCGCCGAACGCGGCCCGGTTGGCCGACGTGTCCGGCACATCAAGCACGAACCCGTCCACCGCGGCCACCCGCATCCCCCGCCAGAACGCGCCGTCCAGGCTAGCCGGGGCCACCGGCCCGGCCAGCCGGCGGAACACCACCTCGATCACCCCCGCCCCCAGCCGCTGCCGCGCCCGGGTGAACGAGAACCTGTTCGGGATCGCCTCCTCCATCCCGGCCAGCGCGCCCACCAGGTTCTCCGCTACGGTTTTATTTTTCCGCAATTCCTTAGCAGTTTTTAGTCTGTCTGCCCTAGTGGGGGTGCCGGAGCGCGGCGCCTGCGCCCCTGCAAGCCCTTGCGCACGTGGCGTCGTCCCAATGTGAGACGCACGTGGCGTCGTCCTAATGTAAGAACAGTAGAAATGAATAGGACAGATAAATCGCACTTCGCTGCGTCGGCTCCCGACGGTGGTCGGAACTGGCGGACCTTACTGGCCTCGTCGGACGTATTCGCTGTGCTGTCCGACCCGGTGGTGCTGGCGGATCCGTTACCCCTGGCTGCCTGGCTGCGGGAGAACGCTCCCGTGTACCGGACCGCGGACGGCAGGTACCTGGTCAGCCGCTACGAGGACGTCTCCCGGCTCTTGCGGGCGTCGCCAGAGCACATCCGGGTGCAGGCGGCCGGCATCCGGTCCGGAGCGCTGGAACACCGCCCGAGCGTTCGTCGGCTGGCGGACACCGTCGGGCTGCGGAATCCGCCCGAGCATACCCGCCTTCACGGGGTCTACATGCGGTACTTCACTCCCGCGCGGGTGTCCGCGCTCCGGGCGCAGACGCGGGCAATCGTGGCGGACAGCGTCCGAGACCTTGCGGAGAGATTGACCGCCGGGCAGCGGGCGGACCTGCACCAACTGGCGAGGGCTCTTCCGACGCACATGATGGGCCTGCTGCTGGACCTGCCCCCTGCGGATGTCTCCTGGTTGAACACATGCGTGTGGCGTATCGAGCAGGCGTTCGACCCGACGCTCACCGAGGACGGCCTGTCCGAGGCGGATCGCAGCAGTGAGGAACTGGACGCTTTCGTGGTGGACCTGGTGGCCCATCGGCACGGCGGCGGAGGCGGCGATCTGATTACGGCACTGGCCGACACGAAAGATGACGAGGGCAGCCTTTCGCAGGACGACGTCATCGCCATGGTGTTCACCCTCCTCGCGGGGGGCGTGACCACCATGGCCTCCGTCATCGCTTTGGCGCTGTGGCGCACGCTGGTTCACCGTGAGCACGTCGACCGCCTCGCCGGATCCCCCGGCGCGGTTGCAGCGTACGTCGAGGAACTGCTCCGGTTCGAGTCGCCGGCGATGTACAGCCCGATCCCGCGGGTCGCCGTACGCGACATCGAACTGGGGGGTGAGGTTGTCCCTGCGGGCTCGCGGATTTATGGGCTGATCATCGCCGCCAACCACGACCCCCAGGTGTTCGAGGATCCTGGAGTGTTCGACCCGTCGCGCTTCAATCCCTCATCACGGCGGCGGCGTGCCACTGCCCCCGTGCTGGCCTTCGGCGCGGGGATCCACCGCTGCGTCGGGGCGCACCTGGCCTCGATGGAGTTCGAGGTGGTGCTCGGCGAGATCCATGAGCGCCTGCCGGACCTCCGGGTGGACGGGCCAGTGACGTGGGGACGCACATCGTTCATCCGCAGTGTCAACGGGTTCCCTGTCAGGCTGGGCGTCCCGGCTCCGGCCCGGTCGGAGCACCAGCGGTCATGAGGCGGATCCGGGTTTTCTGGCAGGAGGGAGAAAAGTCGTGTCGATGACAGCCCCGCACCGCGTGCCCAAGGCCATGCGTTCGCGTGTTCCGCTGGTCGGCAGTGCCGTTCACATCCGCCGCGATCCGCTGGGGTTCGTCCAGCGGATCCGCGGTTATGGCGATGTGGCCACTTTCAAGCTGGGCTCGCGCACGGTGTATATGGTGAACCACCCTGATCTGATCCGTCAGATGCTGGTAACGGATGCTGAAAAGTTCCATAAAGGGGTGATGTTCCAAAAGGCACGGGTTCTGGCCCGCAACGGCCTGTTCACTTCGGAAGGGGACTTCCACGCCCGGCAGCGACGGCTCATCCAGCCGGCAGTCCACGCCTCCGGGATCGCCGGCTACACCCGGACCATGAGGGACCAGGTCCAGGGGCTTGTGACCGCATGGGCGGACGGGGAAGTGGTCCGGATGGACAGGGCCACCTTTCCGCTGGCGCTCGGCATCGTCGCCCGGGTCTTGTTCTCCACGGACCTAGACCCACAGGCCGCAGCCGAGGTCCAGGAAACCCTCCCCGTGCTGCTCAAGGGTCTTGGCCAGCGCGCTCTGGCGCCGTTCGACTTCCTGGACCAGTTGCCGACTCCGACCAACCGGGCGTTCGAGCGTGCGCTGCGGCGGTTCCAAGCCGTGGTCTACCGGATGATCCGTCAGCACAGGCTCGACCACGGGCAGCACCCAGACCTGCTGACATCGCTGCTGCAGGCCGTGGACTCGGACACCGGTGCGGCTATGACGGACGACCAGGTCTACGACGAGGTCACCAGTATGATCATCGCGGGCAGTGAGACGACGTCGGCTGCGATGTCCTGGGCCGCGTACTTGCTTGCCAGGCACCCGGCTGTACAGCGCGCCATGCAGGACGAGGTCGACGAGGTCCTGCGGGACCGTCCGGTGCAGTACGAGGACCTGGGCCGGCTGCCGTACACCCATCGCGTCGTCAAGGAGACCCTGCGCCTGTACCCGACTACCTGGATGCTGATGCGCCGTCCCCTCGTCCACGTTGACCTCGGCAGCTACCGGCTCCCGGCCGATGCGATGGTGCTGTTCTCCATCTTCGCACTGCACCGCGACCCGGCCTTCTTCCCGGATCCGGAGCGCTTCGACCCCGACCGCTGGTTGCCGGCCCGTGCCGAGACGATCTCGTCCCACGCCTACATGCCCTTCGGCGCCGGCCCGCGAGGGTGCATCGGGGGCCCGTTTTCCCACGCCGAGGCATCCGTTTTTCTCGCCACCCTGGCCCAACGGCACACCCTGGTCCCGGTGTCCGACGAACCGGCCCGGATCGTCACGACGCTCATCCCGATGCCGGGCCCCATTCCGCTGGCCGTGCGCTCCCGCAATGACACCCTCAACCGCTGACGCCGCCGTTGAACGTGCGCTGAAGTACCTGATAGGACAGCACGAACTGGCCTACCCGGACGCGGCACACATCATGGGCTCCTACTCCACCGCGCAGTTCACCAAGCTCCACCAGCAGCACCAGCAGCACCGGCCCCCGCAAAAGAGGGAAGAAAAAGCGCAGAGGTTTGCGGAATTCTGGTGCGTGGGCGCCGTGTACCACGTGGCCACCATCACCGAGGCACTCCTGGACGCCGCAGAGGCCGGCTACGAGGAATGCCGGCGACTCGCCGATGACAATGCCGCCTGGCTGCTCTCCCAGCGCGACGGCGTCTCCTGGCGGTACTTTCCTGGCTTCGATCCCCTGCCACACGATGCCGACACCCTGGCCCAAGTCCTGCGTATTCTTATACGCACGGGTCATGCCAACAATGCCGTCGTACGAAACGCCACAGCTCTCGCCGCGCGCAGCGCATGGGACGACGGCGTCGTCAACACCTGGCTACTCGACGAACCCAGCGAACGCGATGCGGCCAACCGGGTCTGGGGCCGAGGCCGGAACGACACAGGCCGCGACCCCGAGGTAGTCGCGAATCTCGCGCACGCTACCCGCCTGTACGAGCAGCACATCGGGGCCTTGCCGCTTAGCCCGCTGGTCGACCCGGCAACCCGCTGGCTGGTCGACCAGCAACAGCCCATGGGCTTCTGGCGGGCATCCTGGTATGTGGGAACCTGCTACAGCACCTACGTAGCCGTACGCCACCTCGCTGGCCTGGACGGACATCAAGAAGAGATCGCCCGGGCCGCACGGTTCCTCATGCAGGCGCCCGCACCCGATCCCCTCAACCGGGCGCTGACCATGCTGGCCCTGAACGAGGCCGGCATAGCCCCGTCCCATGATGACTGCCATCTGCTGATCGGCAGCCAGTTCCCTGACGGCTCATGGGAGGCAGTGCCCTGGCTCGACAACCACGCCAGAGTGTGGGGAAGCCGCGCGGTCACCACCGCGCTCTGCCTCCAAGCCCTGCTCGCCGTCCAGCGTGACAGCGTAAGCGCGAACCACGACGGCAGGATGCCATGAGCGACATCCCCTCCACCTCTGATGTCTTGCCGCTGGGGGCATACATTCTGTCCGGCCGCGTGCCTGATGCGCGTGCGGGCATCGCCCAGGCGCAAGCCGGGGAGTCGCTCGGGCTCAGCAACCTGTGGATCTCCGAGAAATTCGGCACCAAAGACCTCGGCGCTCTTGCGGGCGCACTGGCCGCATGCACCACAAGGCCAGGCATCGCCGCTGGAGTAGTTCCCCTGCAGACTCGCCACCCCCTGCAGCTCGCCTCCCTCGCGGCCACCGTCCAGTCGCTGACCGCGGGCCGCTTTCTGCTCGGGCTCGGACGCGGCGGCAACTGGCTGTCCGGACTCGGCGTGCCGCCCACCGCCACGGCACGGATGGTTGTCGACACCGTAACCATGCTGCGCCGCCTGTGGAACGGCGAAGAGGTGACCTACCACGGCCCCGCAGGAGATTTCCCGAGCCTTCAGCTCCGGGAGTTGCCCGCCACGCCTCCGCCTCGCGTCGTCCTAGCCGGGATAGGTGAGCAGTCCCTGCTGCTCGCCGGAGAGCACTTCGATGGCGTGCTCCTGCCTGCATTCACCACACCGCAGGCAGTTGCGCGGACCGCCGCCCGTGTCCGCCAGGCCGCGATAGCCTGCGGCCGCAGCCCGAACGCTGTGCGCATCTACGCCACCGTTCTCACTGTGGCCGACCCGACACCCGAGGCCAGGGACGTCATCGCGGGCCGGGCGGCAACCTACCTCCAGGCTCCCGTCGGAGGCAAACGGCTGGCCTTGACCAACGGCTGGGACCTGGATGCGCTTCGACGACTGCGCGGGCATCCCCACATCGCCCGGCTCGGCGACACGTACGCCGACGCTGTCGTCGATCCCATCGACCTCGCCGAGGCCGCTGACCTGATCCCAGCAACCTGGCTTGATGAGTCCACCGCAACAGGGAGCCCTCGGACCTGCGCCGCCCGGCTTCAGGACTACCTCGATGCCGGCGCCGACGAACTGGTCCTGCACGGCACCACACCCGACCGGCTCGCCCCTGTCATCCACGCCTTCACTGCACTCCGCCCAGCATCGCGGCCGCACCCCGCCGCGGCAGACACACAGGAGCGTCCGCGATGAACCACACTACCCACGACCAGCTTCCCAGCCCAGGGGCTCTGCCACTCATCGGCCACGCCCTACCGCTGCTGCGCGACCCGTTCAGCTTCCTCACCTCCCTGCCCGCATACGGCGACCTGACGCGCATCCGCCTCGGCCCCTTCTCAGCCATCCTGGTCTGCGATCCGGACCTGACCCGGCAGGTCTCCCTTGACGACCGCACCTTCGACAAGGGCGGCATCCTGGTCGACCGGGCCCGGGAGATGGTCGGTGACGGCCTGATCGTATGCCCCCGCAATCAGCACCGCAGGCTCCGGCGCCTGACCCAACCGGCGTTCCACCACACCAAGATCCCTGACTACGCCAACACCACCGCCGCACACGTCGCCGCGGCCAGCGACCAGTGGCGGGACGGCGAGGTCCTCAACGTCCCGGCGCAGATGCTCGCGATCCTCCTGGACTCCGTCGTGCAGATGCTGTTCTCCGACACACTGCCGCGGGAAACCGTGCACGACCTCATCGAGGACTTCACAGTCATGGTGCGCGGCATGTTCCGGCGCACTGTCCTGCCTCCGGCGCTCAACCGCGTGCCCACCCCAGCCAACCGACGCTACCAGCGGCACATCGCCCGCCTGCAGCAGACAGTCAGCGGCATCGTCGCCCAGCGCAGAACCGAAGCCGACCACAACGACCTGCTATCCGTCATCCTCAGCACCCGCGACCCCGAGCAACCGGACGGGCAACCCACCACCGGGCTGACCGATCGCGAGGTCTGCGATCAGGTCCTCTCCTTCCTCTTCGCAGGCTCGGAGACCACTGCGGCCACCGTGGCTTGGGCCCTCCACCTCCTTGCCGAACACCCGGCGATCGAGCAGCGAGTCCACGCAGAAGTCGATGCCGTCCTCGCGGGCGGCCCTGCGGATTTCTCCCACCTGGGGGACCTGGACCTCACCCGCCGGGTTGTCACCGAAACCATCCGCCTCTATCCGGCCGCCTGGTTCATCACCCGCCACACAACCACTGACACCACACTGGGCGGACACCCGATCCCAGCCGGGACAACCGTCGCATTCAGCCCCTACCTCATTCACCACCGCGCTGACATCTACCACGATCCCGACGCCTTCGACCCCGACCGATGGAACGCCGTCGATCCATCCGACCGCAAAAGCAAAACCTACATCCCTTTCTCTGCCGGCTCCCGCATGTGCATCGGTGACGGACTGGGTCCCGCACAAGTCGCCGTGACCCTAGCTACTATCACCACTCGATGGCGCCTGAACTCCCTCCCCGGCCAGCATGTGCGTCCCGACCCCGCCGCCACGCTACGTCCCCGCAAACTCCTCATGACAGCCACCAGACGCAACCCCGACACCGTGTCCGTGCAAGCCGACCCGTCACCCATCACCCAAAGATGAGCGGGTCCGCTCCCCCGAGCGGTGGACACCTCTTCCCGCCCGGTGGGGGGCCGGGGAAGAGGCGTCCACCAAGTCTCGATTCATCGGTGATCTTGGGCAACGATGTGCGCTGTGAACGAGAGATGCCCTCCGAGCTGGGGTAATAGGTCTTGCCGAAGGAACGGTCCATCCCGACCGAGAGGGCATCTCTGAGAAGGTGTTTGAGATCTTGGCTCCCCCCAAGTGCCACGGCGGTCACCATGTTGGCCTTCATGCATCTCGCCGCACGCGGGGTTCCCGCGGCCGCGCTGTCCTCGGCGCTGGTCGAACTGGCCAGGAACCCCGAGCAGCAAGAGCCCGCGGCGGCGGCGGCCGCCTGGGACGGTGCCGGGGAACCGCCTGCGGCGCACGCTGACACCGGAAGGCTTCGAGCTCATCCTCGAACAGCGATAGGCCGCCGAGGACTCGTCTGCGCTCAATCCGAGCGGTGATACCGATGGCGTTGCCGCCGGTATCCCCAGCGCGGATTGTGCCGCGCCAGTTGCTCCACCAGCATCCGCACCTGGCCGGGACCGGCGGCCGTCCCGGCGTGTCCGGATAGGTCCATTTCTTCCGCACCAGGCGCCGGTGCCAGGCCAGCGGAGTTGCGGGCGTCACGATACGGATTAGTCCTGAGTCGCTGGTTAACGCTGACGCGCTCGCCGTCCCGGCCAGCCACGTGCGGGAGTTCGGTCAGGCAGCGTCCGGGTCGAACTTCGGCAGCGGCCGCAGCAGGGGCAGCAGCCGAGCCTGGGCGTCTTCCAACGTCACAAAGTCATCCTCGGCCACCTCGATAACCTGCTGGAAGGCCTTGGCTTCGAAAACATGCTCGCCGATTAGCCTGCCGCGGGAATCGAACGGCCATATCATTGCCAGGCGCTGCCGCATCACGTAATAGCCGTCCGCAGCGTAACCGGTAAAGCCCCGGCCGATCAGCGCGCTGCCCCGTTCGTAGGTGTTGAACCATGACTCCGACGCCAGTCCCCAGTCCGAGACCATGAGCTGCTCATCTTCCACGAGGATGACGGTGAGCTGCTGGTCAACCAGGGACTTGTAAAACTCCTTCACCTCGTCCCCGGTCAGCTTCACTCCCTCAAGGCCGGTCACGTCGAAGGTGTAGACCGGCTCCGGGACCGTCATGTCCGGGACGAAGATGTCCCTCCAGTTGGCGGTGACCTCCAAGATCGCGTGACGCCGGTAGTTCTCCAGGATCTGCCGGTGCAGCGGGTTGGCAGTCACCGCCAGGAGGCGGTCGGCGGCCCAGATCGTCACGGCCGGATCCTTCTTGCCCACGTTGCCTGCTTTTTCGGTCATGCTGCTTTCTGCCTTCCTGTCGGGGCAGCGGCCAGGCCCAGCTAACCATCGCCGATACCGGCGGGTGCCGGTGCGCCGCAGGCGATCATCCGATCGGCATCCCCCGCGTGCGAGAACTCCTCGGCTGATCACGACCGAGTGCCGCTCCACGAGCTGCCGCCCACCCACGGCCCGACGGCGGTTTCCCACCAGCAGTTGCCGCCGGTCTGGCGGGTTAGATGGCTGTGCGGCCGGCATCGACGGCGATGGTGGCGCCTGTGATGTAGCTGGAGCGGCCGGAGGCGAGGAAAAGGATCACTTCCGCGATTTCGCGCGGTGATGCCTGGCGTCCGAGCAGCGTCGTCTTGCCCACCTGCTCGGCGGCTGCATCACCCATGGCCGCCAGAACGGTATCGGTGCGGGTTGGCCCCGGTGACAGGGAGTTGACGCGGACACCAGCCGCGCTGAACTCGGCCGCCCAGGTGCGCGTCAGCGAGCTGAGGGCAGCTTTGGTCGCGCCGTAGGCTGACGTGCCGGGCATGCCGACATAGGCAGCCATCGTGGTGATGTTGATGATGCTGCCGCTGCCCTTGGCCATCATCGCGGGTGCCAGGGCCGCCGTCAGGAAGTATGGTGCGCGGAGGTTCGCGGCCAGCGCCGCGTCAAATGTCTCCACGTCTACCGACAGGGCCGAGCCCATTGGGAAGGCGGCGGCGTTGTTGACAAGAATGTCCACCTCGCCCGCATCATCGGCCAGCCGGCGCAATGACGCCAGATCGGCGAGGTCCGCCTGCACGAATCGCGCCGCCCCCCCGCCTTCGGTAATGCTCCCGGCTACCGCGGCTCCACGCTGCGTGTCGCGGCCCGTGACGATGATCTGGGCACCCTCGGCGGCGAGGAGCCTCGCCGCTTCGCGGCCGATCCCGGCCGTTGAGCCGGTGATCAGAGCGACCTTATTCGTCAGTTCCATGGCAAGGTCCCTTCGGTGGGCTTGAGGCCATGCAAGTTCCCGGAATCGGCCTGACTGGACGCGGGCGCGACCTCGTCCATCAAATGCCTGGCGCGACCACATATGAACGTTTGGGGTACGGCATTGACGCTATGGTCGCTGTGCGCTGGTGCGCATCCGCCAGGGTTGATAGTCGTGACGCGGTGGCCGGTAGCGTCTTGACGGCCGGCCATGCCGGACCGCCGCCGCGGTGCGCGGATCCGCCCGGCACCTGGGCACGGACCGCGCAGTCCGCGTGGAAGAAGACACACGCCAGCATGGTCGCCGCCTGAGTGCGCAGGAACTGCCACCACCGAGGCAGGCGAACCGGCAGGTCAGCCATCTATGTCCCGTTTTAGAATCCCACAGCCAGCGGCCGGGAAGCTTCTCCCCGGTTTTCCGGTTTACCGGGGCATGTGCATGGCTCTGGCTGTCAGCCCAGAGCCGAGACCTGTAAGAAGGTGGTCCGCGTGGACCTTCCCCGTCAGGAGATCGTCAAGTGGCTTCGCGCGACTGGCATGCGCGAGGTTGCCGATGCGGCAGAGACGGAGCTTCCCGATCCAGTGCCCGCTAAGGTCGCGGACCGGTTCTGCGCAGCTCACGGACTTTCGATATCAACCCTGATGGACCGCATGGGTGTCGGCCCGTGACCAGGCACCCTGTGCCGCGGTCGAAGCCGCAGGTCCCATGCCGAGATCTTCCGAGGATCACCATGAGGCCAGCGACACCGAGGAACTCAGCGAGCAGCCGCTTGCCCCGGTGGGCGGGATTGTCCCAGTCAGCGGTGAAGCGCTGAACTCCGTAATTAGCAACCAGTTGCCTGGCTCCTTCTCTGTTTCCCGTGATTTTGCGCCGAACCGGGTCGAGACTATCAACCGTGGCGGATGAGCACCGGTGCGCCGTGAAATAGTCTCGGTGGCGCATCTCGATGTCAACGTCTCCTTGGAGAGAAAGGCGGCTTTACTTATCTACGAGCATCCCGCGATTGGTTCCGAATCGAACTAATCGAACGCTGACGCTGCGTGCAGGGACCTGTAGCTTGGAACTGGCGTGGGGCAGTTGTCCGCGCCGGCGGTTCCACGTGAGGTCTTGTGATGCTGCTAGCCTCGATCTTTCACGGTGCTGAGGCGTCTGCTTGAACGGCGCGATGAGCGCTTCGGGGGGTGCTTTTCGGTGGCGGGGCATGCTGGTGGCCCGGGTGTCGGGCCGGGTGACCGGGGTTCCACGGGCCCCGGGGTCTC
>DASXMU010000346.1:0-16714 GCA_036495485.1 Streptosporangiaceae bacterium | reverse complement strand
ACCCGCGGCCACCGTTACCTGGCTCTGGTGCAGGGAGGCCTGGATGACGCGCACCAGGGCCTTGCCCTTGGGCGTGGTCAGCATGTCGTTGAGCAGTTCGAGCCGGGGGGCGGTCGAGGGGCCCATGCTGGCGATCGTGTACGCGTGCCCCGCTCTCACCGAGATCGTCTGGGACAGCACGGGGGAGGAACTGGCCGGCTTCCCTGCCATCCGCATGGTGACCGTGTACCCCCCGGCCGCGACGGTCTGATATCCCGAGACCATGCCGTAGCTGATGTCCCTGAGCACCAGCGTGGCCTGCATGTTCCCGACCGGGTCCAGGTAGATGTCGAAGGTCGGCGCGCCCGGTGACAGGTTCGCCAGGCGCAGCCACCCGGTGCTCGATGTGACCGTGGCCGACGCGCTGGCCGCCGGGGCGAGCACCGCCAGCAGGCCGAGCGCCATCGCACACACGGCGAGCAGCCTGGCTCCCAGGCCGGCCCGTACCGGGTGGGTCATCTTTCCTCTTCTCTGTGTGACGGCCGCGGGCGTCACGGCGGGGTGATCCTGACGACGGGCTGGACGGCACCGAGCAGGCCGAGCGGGCTGGGCGCGGCGAACACGATGCGCAGCGCGCTGCCCCCGGCCGGCAGCCGCATGATCTGCGCGGCGGCAGGCCGGTACAGCGGATGCTGCACGAGCAGCATGGCCCGCAGCGAGCCCAGGGTCGCGTCGGCGCCGCCGGCGCTGTAGAGCATGGCCGAGCGCAGCGGGACCCCGGGGCTCGCGCGGGGCGAGGCGCCGCCGAACGAGACCAGCCGCACCGGGTGGATGATGTCCGCCATCGCGGCGATGGTGGCGATCAGCCGGGCATCGACCTGCCCACTGGATAGCTGCTGCCGGGCCAGCGGGCTGGCCTGGACGGCGGGATTGAGCAGCAGCTCGGTGCCGAAGGCCTTCCGGGCGGCGGTGTCGGCCCGTAGCTGGCTCAGGTAGGCGGCCTGCCCGTCCGGGGCGGCGGCCCTGATCTCGGCCCGTGCGCTCCCGGTGCCGAAGGCAGCCAGCAGCACTGGCGCATACGAGGCGGCTAGCCGGCTGCCGAGCTCACCCCTGAGCGCCGCCGTCGCGACGATCACGCTGGCATGGAGCGAGTCGAGCGCACCGGGCCGCAGGACGATCAGGTTGCTGGCGGGAAACCCGCGCCGCTGCAGGATCACGCAGGTGGCCGGGTCGCAGGCCACGCTCGTGCCGTGGCTGACCTGCGCGGCCACCCAGCCGGCTGCCTGACGGCCGGCCATCGCGGCTGGGCTCGCTGGCTGACCGGTGCCGTGGCCGCGGCCCGCGCCGTCCGAGGCGCCCTGGCCCAGTACCCCGGCCAGCACCGCGGCGGCCACGATAACCACAGCCGCCGCGAGCAGGTAGCTGCGCCGCCGCCGTTTCAGCCACAGCCGGACGGTGGTGGCCAGTACCCGGGGCCAGGACGGCTCCCGGCCCGCTCGCGGCGGCGCTGCCATGCCAGCCTGGAAGCCCTCGCCGACCTTGTCAGGACCGGCCACGGTGGCCAGTCCCTGGTCCGGCGAGTCCATCGCTTCCGGTCCTGAGGCCAGCAGGTGCACTCCCGACTCCGCGTGTCCAGCAGGCGACGCCACGGTCGCGTCCACCGGGTCACCGCCATCTCGCGGCGCTGAGCTCGATGCTGCCTGGCGCATAGTTGTACACGGCCTTAACCGGCGGTTCCATCTGAATGGCGAAATGTGCAGACCTAAATATGGTCATTGGCGCGTGGCACCACAAGCAGGCTCGCCGGTACCGGTCCAGCATCGGTCCCGCGGCTGCCGCGCGGGGGGTCGCGTGCCTGATTACAGCGGGTGACGCCGTACGGACGGTTCCGAAGCCGCTTCATGATGTGAACACCGGCTGGTCGGCCGGAAAATATAAAGCACGAAAAGCCTGCCAGCGCCGTAATAAAGACCGGGCAGAAGGTCACATCCGGGGTATAGCCAGCGGGCTACAGTTGGGCGGGTGAGCGGTTTCAGAGACTATCTTCCGGCGTTGCTGGCCCGTTTTCCCAGGCTCTTGTGGCGTCACCCGGCGGACGTCCCGTGGCCAAAGCTCGATTGGGCCGTTGTCAAGCCAGCGGGCGCGGAGAAGCAGGCGGAGGAATACCCGGCTCTCGCCGGGGATCTGGCCGTGTGGGAGGGGGAGCTCGAGGGCCGCTTCAGGAAGCTCGACCACCAGGCGCAGCTCATGCAGAACCAGTTCTGGCGGCAGAACATCATGCTGATCGGCGGCGGCCTGGTGGCTACCACACTGGGAGCCGTGCAATCCGCGAACGGCGGCGGGCTGGCCGGTGTGGCCATCGCCCAGGCCGTGCTGACCGGATTGCTGGTCGGGCTGACCGTGCTGATCCGGGCCCGGCATGCGCAGCAGGGATACCTCACCTGCCGGCTGAAAGCAGAGCGGATCAAGAGCGAGTTCTTCCTCTTTCTCGCCCGGGTGGGTGACTACTCCGACGGTGACCCCAGGGCCAGGCTGCTGCAGCGGGTCGGGGATATCGAGGCAGCGGAGGCCACGTCATGAGCCAGCGCAATCACGACCTGCTGAAGTTCTATGCGGCGTGCCGGGTCGACGACCAGGTGGATTTCTATGAAAGGCGGTCGGCACTGTTCGATCGTGCCACCAGTCAGGGGCTGGCCGTTTCCGCCGTGCTCCTCGGCTTCTCAACCGCCGCGGCCGCCCTGGCCGGAACGGCCGTTGCGTGGGCTACCGGCTGGTCGGCCGTCGCGACCATCTTGCCCGCCGTTTCCACCGCGCTGGCTGGCTATGTTGCCCTCTATGCCTTCGACCAGCAGTCCAAGATCTACGGTGACGCGCTCAAAGCCCTGCGGATGATTTCGCGAGCCATACCGGATCCCGATTCCGCTCCGGAGGGACAGACTCCGGAGCGGAACATCGCCGGGTACGTCGAGCGGGTTGAGGGCATCTTCAGCCAGGAGCAGGGGCAGTGGGGGCAGCTGACTTCCCAGATCCAGGCCACCGATCAGGCGAAGGGGGGGTGAGCAGGATGAGCGAGGCGGCCATGCCGCAGGGCAGCCAGGGCATATCTACCGGGTCGGCGCCGCTGTGCTTCGTGCTCATGCCGTTCGGGCGCAAGACCGACAGCACATCCGGGGTGGCCATCGACTTCGATGCCGTTTACCAGCAGATCATCGCCCCGGCCATCAGGGACGCGGGATTCGACCCCATCCGTGCCGACGAGGAGAAGACCGGTGGGGTGATCTACAAGCCGATGTTCGAGCGCCTGATCCTGTGTGATTACGCCGTTGCCGACCTCACCATGGCGAATCCCAACGTCTTCTACGAGCTGGGGGTCCGGCATGCGGTACGGCCCTATTCGACCGTCCTGACCTGTGCGGCCGGTACCCGGCATCCGTTTGACCTACTGGTCGACCGGGTGTTTCCTTATGCTCTTTCCGCAACCGGGAGCCCGGTTGAGGTCCAGGCCGCCAAGACCGGTCTGACCGGCCGGCTCAGCGCTGCCCGTGAAAGGGCCACCGACAGTCCCGTTTTCCAGCTCGTCGACGGATTCCCCAACAACATCGACCGGCTGAAGACGGATGTTTTCCGTGATCAGACACGGTATTCGGAGCAGTGGAAGGAACGGCTGGCCCAGGCGCGGGAGGAGGGGATAGACGCCGTCCGCGCGGCAGAGCACGACCTTGGGAACCTGGGGAACGTCGAGGTCGGCATCCTGATCGACCTGCTGCTGTCCTACCGGGCTGCTGGTGGGTGGCAGGAGATGATCTCCCTAGTGGAGCACATCCCTGAGCCGCTCGCCAAGGTTGCGATGATCCAGGAACAGTATGGGCTCGCGCTCAACCGCCTCGGCCGCAGGGGGAAGGCGACACGGGTTCTGCTCGGTCTTATCGGGAAACGCGGCCCGAGCAGCGAAACGTACGGAATCCTGGGCCGCGTCTACAAGGACGAGTGGAACGAGGCCCAGTCGGCTGGCAATACCTCTCTTGCCGATGGGCTCCTCGCCTTGGCGATCGACACCTATCTGAAGGGCTTCGAGGCGGACTGGCGGGATGCCTATCCGGGCATCAACGCTGTCACGCTGATGGAACTCCGTGATCCTCCCGATCCTCGCCGGAAGCAGCTCATTCCCGTGGTGTCCTACGCGGCGCAACGCCGTCTGGTATCCGCGGAAGCCGACTACTGGGACCACGCCACCCTCCTGGAACTCGCCGTCCTGGCCAAGGACCAGACAAGCGCTGACGAGGCGCTCACCCAGGCGCTTGCGACTGCCAGAGAGGGCTGGGAGGCGAAATCCACCGCCGGCAACCTGAAGATGATCCGCGAAGCGCGCGAACGCCGGGGCGACAACGTGCCCTGGGCGAAAGCGCTGGAGACCGAGCTGCTGAGCTGGGCCGCGGCGCATTAGACCCGGCCGCGCTCACCCCGCCGCGAGGCGCTAGCGCGCCAGGTCCTGCCAGGTGCGGCTGGTGCGCACGCTGGCCGGCTGCTCGGCGACGATGTCCGAGCCTGGCCTTGTGTGCCCGTCTCGGCTCTTGACCAGGATCCAGCGCCGCGGGCCGGTGCGGGTCAGGGCGAAGCCACCGGACAGCTTGCTGCCGTGCAGCGTGACCGACATGTGCCCGGGCTCGTCGCGGCGGATCTCGGCCGGTCCCTCATCCCAGATGATCACGGCTCCGGTCCCGCGCCTGGACCCTTCGTGGACCCCCTCGAAATCTCCCTCGGCCAGGGCGTGGTCCTCGACCGGCACCGCGAGCCTGCGGACCGCGGGATCGAGCGAGGGCCCCTTCGGCACGGCCCAGGACCGCAGCACGCCGCCTACCTGGATCCGCAGATCGAAGTGCAGCGTGGTCGCGTCGTGCAGCTGGACCACGAACCGGGACGGGATCACCCTGCGACGGTACCGGCTCGGCCGGGAGAGGGTTCCCCATCACACCATCAGATCCGTCCGGTAGGGATTCCTTCCCCGGTAGCTACCGCCACATCGTCAAAGGGTCGTCCACTCGGTGATGAAATGGCCGGCCCCGGACACGCAGTCCAGCCGGATCGGCCCGGAGGCGGGTGGCAGGCTGAAGCCGCCGACCTCGTCGGCCTGCGCCGTGGCCTGCGGGCCGTCGGCGGTGATCAGGGTGACCTGACCCGGTCCCGGCGGGGTCAGCTGGCCTACCATCCCGGTCTCGTCGACCTCCAGCTCGACGCTCAGCTGCCCGCCGTGGAACGACAGCAGCCGGGGCGCGCCTTGCCCGGCTCCGCGCACCCGGCCCGCCCCGGCCAGCTCGCAACCGGGGACTACGCCGATGGTCTCCAGCTCGGCGTCCACGTTCCGCCAGGTGAACGCCATCTGGGCGGCCCGGATGAACTCCGCGTCCGCCTCTTCTTCCTCCCGCAGCGCGGCGCCAAGCTCGCACAGCAGATCCTCGTCGGTCCAATGGGGCTGCGTCACACCGACCATCTCCTTCCCGGCTTTCGCTGGCCGGAGTCGTCCGCCAGGTATGTACGCATGGCATCGGACTGCCGCAGCTTCTTCAGGCAGCGGCCGAGCGTGGGCCCGATGCTGCTGACCGGCATGCCGGTCAGGTCGCTGATCTCCTGGTAGGACTTGGGCGGGTCGGCCGCGCGCAGCCGCAGCAGGCGCTGCTCCCGTGGCGGCAGCTCGGCCAGCCCGTCCCGCAGTGCCTGGCGCAGCTCGGCCCGCAGCAGATCGACGTCGAGGTCGCCGGTGACCGGCTGCTGGATGGCGGTGTCCGCGTGTGGATCCACGGGCACGGTCCGCCGCCCGCAGCGCACGTAGCGACTGCACTCACGCTGCGTGGTCATCCGGATCCAGCCGGGCAGAGCGTCGGGCGTCCGCAGCTCCCCCAGGTGCTCGACCAGCCGCAGCCACACCGTCTGGCTGACGTCCTGCGCGTCCGCGGCGCTGAGCTGGTACCGGCGGGTGACCGCCAGCACCAGCGGCGCGAAGCGGCGTACCAGCTCGTTCCAGGCTTCCGGATCCCCGTCGGCGCTTGCCCGCACCAGTCCACTGACGACGGATGCGCTCCCCATGTGCACCATCCCCCTACCGCATGGCGGGCCCAGCACACGGAGGTTCCTGCGGACCCGCATATCAAAGCAGAGGACGAAGGTGCGGCGCTGATACACCGCCGTGCGCATCGCCATGGTTCAGAGCCCGGGCAGTATCTGCAGGGCCTGCCCGAAGCCGGGTACCGGATTGCCGGATTCCAGCAGCTCACGCAGCACGTCGCGGAGCGAGCGCGGGCCGCCGGGCTGGTACAGGCGGGCCAGCACGCCGGTGATCTGCGGCGCGGCGAACGAGGTGCCGCTCCACACCGCCCACGGCTCGGGATCGCGGGAGAACTCCACCGGCGTGGGGGTCTCGAGCGGCGACTCCCGGCCGGCCACGAAGTTCGACAGGATGCCCTGGCCGATGGCCGAGCAGGTCACCCAGAAGCCGTGGCTGGACCACTGCGAGGGCAGCAGGTCCGGGCCGAGGCCAGCCACGGACACCACGTCACGGAAGGCGGCCGGCCAGAACGGCCTGGTGTCCCCGCAGTTGCCCGCCGCCGCGACGACGAGTACCTCCCGGCCGGTGTCGCGCTCCCAGTTCCTGATCACGTCCAGGGCGGCACGCAGCGCGACCGGCGGGAAGTCGTCCTCGCTCTGGCAGCCGAGCGACAGGTTGAGGATCTGGGCGCCCTCCTCGACAGCCTTGATCATCGCGCAGGCCACGGCCAGCTCGGTGCCGATTCCATCGCCGTCCACCGCGCGGTAGACCCGCACTCCCGCCGACGGCGCGACCTGCTGGACGATGCCGGTGACGAACGTGCCGTGCCCGGCGTCGAGGTCGAGGTACTCATCGCGCACGCTCCGCGGCGCACCGAGCGGGAACTCGTGCAGGTGGTCGAGCTGGCTGCCGGGCAGGACGGTGCCGAGCCGCTCGCTCCAGATGCCGGTGTCGATGACCGCGACCTGCGTGGTGTCCGCGGCGGCGGCCTGGCCGGCCGGCTCGGTCCCGGTACTGCGGAGGCGGACCTCCGGGGCCTCGGCGCCGCCGCCACCGGTGCCGCCGCTGCCCCGCGGTGGGGTGCCCTGGAGCGGCGCGCATGGAGTTCCCTTGCCTACCGGGGCGGTGGGGGTGATGTAGGTTACGGCGGCGGAAAAGCCCCGGGTCCGCAGGTTCCTGGCGACCTCGGCCAGTTCCTCCGCCGACGCGCCGCCCGGGTGGGCCAGCCGGACGACCCGGTTCTCCAGCTGGCGGCAGCCCGGCTCCGCTTCCTCGAAGCCCAGCGCCTCCAGATACCGTTTGGCCGTCTCACCGCGGCTGGACCGCTCGCCGGCCGGGTGCCGGCCGTCGTAGGAGCGCCCGGTGATCAGCAGCTCGTTGCTCGCCAGCAGGGTGTCGAAGCCCTCTTTGACCGGCAGGTAGCCGAACTGCGTGACCGGTTCATCGCCGCCGCCGTAGGCCGCCTCACCGGCCGCGACCTGGGCATACCGCTCCAGCCCTGGCGGCGGCTGGAACCGCTCGGGAGGCTGGCGCCGGTCCTGCAGCTGGCGGAGCAGCAGGTGCCGGACCGCGGGCTCGTGGCGTAGCTGAGCCAGCTCGGTGACCTGGCGCTGCACGGCCGCCCGCAGCCCGCCCCAGGCATCGCGATCAGGAAGACCGGGAAATCCCCCGGCAATTTGGTCGTCAGATGGCATTGAGTTCATCGATCCTTCTTCTATGGCAGGAACCGGGTGCCTGGCGGGCGGGGCCGGACAAGCGGGTGACTCCCTACCTAACACAGAGGTCACCAGCGCGCTGCTGATACGCGCCAGGCAGGCACACGATGACGTCGCGGCGGACCCGGACACCTACCGTCCGGTGGCCGAGGCGCTGGTGAGCGAGGCGCGGGCGGCACGCGAGCCCGAGGCGGTGGCTCTCGCGCTGCGTGCACTGGCGACAGCCGAGCGTGCCCAGCTGGATGCCAGGTCGGCCCTGCGGCTGCTGGACGAAGCCTGCCGGATCGCGCGCCGGTACCAGCTCACCGACACGCTGGCGGACCTGCTGATGACCCGGGCCGACGTCGGCCAGGAGCTGGGCCGGCTGACCGCGGCCGGACACGACCTGCAGGCCGCCGAGGCGCTCGTGACCGGGGACCGCGCACTGGAGCTGGCCTTCCACCGCGCCGTGCTGCTGCAGAACAGCGGGCGGCTGCCCGACGCCGCGCTGATCTACCGCCGGCTGCTGCCCGACCCGGCCATCGACCTGCGGCACTGGACGCTGTGCGCGAACAACCTGGCGCTGATCGAAGGTGAGCAGGGCAACTACGGCCCGGCCCTGCGCCGGCTCGACCAGGCGCTGCCGGCGGCGATCAGGGTCGGGCCGGCGCTGGTCGCCCTGGTCACGCAGACCCGCGCCTGGGTCACCGTGCAGTCCGGGCGGTTCGCCGAAGGCCTGGCCACCTTCGAGGCGGCGGCCCAGGCGTACAGGTCCGCCTCGCTGCCGCTGGGCGAGCACTACATCGAGTACGCCGACGCGCTGATGGAACTGAGGCTGCTGCCGGAGGCGCTGACCGCCGCGCGCCACGCCGTCACCGAGTTCTCCGGCGCCGGTGTGCCGCTCATGTCGGCGGAGGCCCAGCTACGGGTAGCCCAGCTCGCCGTGCTGACCGGCGACCACGCCGGGGCGGTCGGCGCCGCGACCGCCGCGGTGGCGGCCTTCCGGCAGCAGACCCGGGTGGCCTGGCGGGCCCGGGCGGTCGTCGTGGCGGCCGAGGCGCATCTGAGCGGCGGCACCGGCACCGACGCCGACCTGCGCAAGGCCCGGGCGGCGGCGCGGCTGCTGGCCGGCATGGGAATCACCTCGGCGTCGGTGCGCGGCTTCCTGGCCACCGGGCGGCTGGCCTCGCAGCTGGGCAGGCGCGGCCAGGCCATCTCCGCGCTCGGCCAGGCCAGCTCCCTCGCCCGTGGGGCGCCGGTGCTGGTCAGGCTGCGCGGGCATCTCGCTGCCGCGCTGTCCGCGGGCCTGCGGCGCCAGGACGGGGCGGCGCTGGCGCACTGCCGGCGCGGGCTGAGCGACCTCGCCCGGCACCGGGGCAGCCTGCCCTCGGTGGAGCTGCGGGCACTCGCTTCGGGGCACGGCACCGAGCTGGGCAGCATCGGCATGGAGATCATGGTCAAGGAGGGCGCCCCGGCCCGCGTGCTCAACTGGATGGAACGCAGCCGGGCCGCCGCGTTGCTGGCCGTCGAGCCCCCGGCGTTCGGTGAGATCAGCGAGGATCTCTCCTCCCTGCGTGAGGTCCAGGCCAGGCAGCGGGACGCGCCTGGCACCGGCGATCCCTGGGCGGCCGCCGCCAGGGCCGCCGCCGGCCTGCCCATCGAGCAGGCCGCCCTGGAGGACCGGATCCGGCGGGCCACCTGGCGCGCCAGGCTAGCGTCGGGAATGCCATCCGCCCCGGTGACGGCCATCGGGCTGCGGGACCGGCTGGGTGAGCGGATCCTGGTCACCTACGGGCGGCTGCGCGACGACCTGGTGGCCGTGGTCATCGAGCCGCGCCGCGGCCGGGTCGTGCCCGTCGGCCCGCTGCAGCCGGTCAGCGAGCAGTTGCGCGCTCTGCTGTTCGCGCTGCGCCGGCTGGCCAGGCTCAGACCAGGCGACGAGCTGGCCGCCGCCAGGGCCAGCGCGGATCTGCGCATCCGCCGGCTGACCGAGCTGCTGGTCACGCCCCTGGGCCTGCGCTGCGACGCCGAGCTGGTCATCATCCCGCCGCCTGGGCTCGACGGCATCCCGTGGGCGGCCCTGCACGCTGAGCCGGTCTGCCTGGCACCGTCCGCGACGTTCTGGGCGCGCACGGCCGACGCGGCGGCCATGCAGCCACCGGCTGGCCCGGGCCTGCAGGTAGCCCTGGTGGCCGGGCCCGGCCTGCCCGGCGCCATCGAGGAGGTCGAGTCGCTGGCCCGGCTGCATCAGGGCGCCACGCGCATCATGCCGCCGGACAGCACCGCCGGGGCTGTCGCCAACGCACTGGCCGGCGCCGACCTGGCCCACCTCGCCTGCCACGGTGTGCTGCGGGCGGACAACCCGATGTTCTCCTCGCTGGTGCTCAGCGACGGGCCGATGACCGTCCAGGAGCTGTACACCCGGGGGCTCGCGCCGCCCCGGCTCATCCTGGCCTCCTGCGAGTCGGGCAGCCAGGCCAGCTACGCGGGCGATGAGGTGCTCGGCTTCGTCGGCGCACTGCTGGCCCGCGGCACCGTCGGCCTGCTGGCCAGCGCGGCGATCGTTCCCGACGTGCCGGCCATCGGCCTGATGAGCACCGTGCACCAGCGCCTGGCCAGCGGCGCCACTCTCGCCCGTGCGCTGCACGAGGCCCGGCAGTCGCAGGACACCGAAGATCCGGGCAGCTTCGTCAACTGGTGCACCTTCAACGCCCACGGAGCCGCTTAATGCCTACGGAGCCGCCTGAGCACGCCCCGGCGAACTGGCCTGTCATCCCATTGACGCTGACAAGCTCTCGAAAGGACTGTGCGCTGGTTCGGGTCCGGCGGGCGGCTGGAAGATCCGTCCAGCCGCCCGCCCGGCTCGGTGCCGGTGGAGACGCTGCTGCTGTCCTACCCGACCGCCGCGCCGGAGCCAGGCGGCGATGACCCGCAGCCTGCCGCAGTCGCCGGGGCTTGCAACCAAGCATGAGCCCTTGCTTGGCCAGCAACCTGGCCGCCCGCCGCGGCCGCGGCCTCCGGCGCCTGGCTGACCGGTCATGAGCAGCGTCGCGGTGCGCGAGCAGAATCTCGGTCCGATGCGGTGGCTCATGGTCAGCGGGCAGGCCGCCGACTGCTTTCGCGCGCTCGGCGGGCACATGCGGGCCGAGATCCGCGAGGCGGTCACCGGATGGGCCTCGATGCAGCGGCTGCGCGAGCACGTGTCGGCTTCACCGGGCCGTGAGCAACTGGCGGCGGTGCGCTCGGCCACCCAGGCTGGCTTCGCGGCGGAGTGGGCGGAACTGGCCGCGCTGGCCGACGGAGCAGGGGTGGACGCAGAGGACCTGGCGCTGCTGAACTTCCGCGGCGACCTGGGACACGTGCAGGGCAGCTTCAACTGCAGCGACCTCGCCTGGCGGCGCGAGCGGTCGTTCATCGCGCACAACGAAGACCAGGGCGCTTCGATGGCCGGGCGCTGCGTGCTGCTGACCCTGGCCATCGACGGCCTGCCACCGATGTGCGCCTTCTGGTGCCCCATGTTCCTGCCCAGCAACGCATTCTCGGTCACCGACGCGCTCGTGCTGAGCATCGACAGCCTTACCGTGCCCGAGCCGGGCCCCTGGGCCGGCCGCCACTTCATCGCGCGCGGCCTGCAGCGCCGCTGCCACAGTGTCGATGAGGCCGTCGCTTACCTGCGGGCCAACCCGTGCGCCTCCGGGTACGCCTACACAATCGGCGACTACCCCTCCGGCTCCCACAGCCACGATGACAGCCACGGCAACGGAGCAGGAACCGGCCGGATAGTCGCAGCGGAGGCCATCCGGGATGAACACCATGTCACCGAGGTGGGCGGCCTGGCCGGACCACTGTTCTGGCACACCAACCACGCGCGTTTCCTGCCCGGCACCACCGGTGCGGACACCTGCCAGCGAGCCGCGGTGCTGACCGCCGCACCCTTCCCCGACAGCGAACCGGACACCGCCTGGTTCCTGCGGCTGCTGACCGGGGCACCGGTGCCCGACGGCGTCCGGGTGGACCCCAGCGACGAGCACCCCTTCCTGACGCTGTGCACGTTCATCGCCGACCTGACCGGCGGGATGGCGACCCTGCAATGGCGGGACGAACCGCCCGTCCACGTTCTGCTCAGGCACCTGGTAGCCAGATAACGCTGCCGATAATGTGCCGCACTTACCGATTTACCGGTCAAAGTCGCACATGGCGGGCCGACAGCCGTTGCGGCCGCCGGCCCGTACATGCCTGACGGCGTCAGGCGGGCTGGTAGGTCAGGTGCAGGACGCCGCTGGTGTAGGTCTCGGAGCCGGCCAGGGACAGCTTCGTCGCCGCGCCGTCCTCGGGGAACAGCCGGGCGCCGGCGCCGAGGGCCAGTGGGTAGACGAACAGGTGCAGCTCGTCCACCAGGCCGTCGGCCAGCATCGCCCGCACCAGCGTGCCGCTGCCGCTGACGTAGATCCCGCCGTCGACCCGGTCCTTGAGCTCGCGGATCGCCTCTGGGCTGTAGGGGCCGATCACGGTCGAGTTGGCCCAGTCCGTGTCCTGCAGTGTGGCGGAGACGACGTACTTGGGGGTGTCGTTCATGAACGGCGCGCCCGGGTCCTGCCCGGCGGTCCGCTTCGACCAGGCCGGGGCGAAGTCCTGGTAGGTGCGCCGGCCGAGCAGGATCGCCGAACAGGCACCCATGATCCCCCCGATGGCCTCGCCCATCTTGGGGTCGAACGGAAAATCCCCGCTCCACGCCGGATTGTCGATCACGCCGTCCAGGGTGATGAACTCGTGGACGCTGATCCTGCCCATGACGCCACTCCTCCCGTAACTGTATCTGTCGGCCACTGTATCCAGGAGACACTGTCCTGCTTCGACGGGACCCCACTGTCCGGTGTGCAGCGGATGAGGGATACGGGCGATCTCGCTGCGCATGGTGACCCAGCGGGCGCAGGCGCGGTCGCTAGCGGCGCGCATCAGCTGCTGCCCCGATCGCTGACCTTCCCAGACACCGGCGGGCACCGGCTTGGCCGCCCGGCCTGCGGCAGGACGAGCAGCACGGCCGCCGCGACCGCGATCACGGTCGCTGGCAGCACGATGACCGGCTCGCTGACCGCGCCGCCCGCGGCCACGCTGACGGCCAGGGCGACGACAAAGCCCAGGTAGCCCACGATGATTAGCATGCCGGGCGGGCGGCTCAGGCCGCCGCCCCGGTAGGCGAACGCCAGGGCGAGCACGGTCAGGCCTGCATACCATCCCGCCACCAGCATCCCCTGACCGGAGCGGGGCCCGAGCCCGGTCAGGCTCGCCGGGATCAGCAGCCCGCCCACGATGTTGATCGCGTTGCTGTTCAGCGCGGTGCTCAGCACCGCCGCGCCGCGGCCCCGGCGGGCCAGGTAGACCGCCGAGACGGCGTTGGGCAGGCTGGTCACCACCGCGAGCACCAGCCCGCCGGTCACGACGCCGGGCACCGCGTAACGTTGCCCCAGCGCGGTGGCCGCCTGTTCCATCACCGTGCTCGCCGCGACCACGGTAGCCAGGGCGGCGATGGCCACCAGCCCGTCGCGCCAGGTGCCAGGCTCCGGCCGGATTGCCCCGGTAAGCTCAGCCTCCTCCTCGTGCACCGCCGCGACCAGCCAGCTCCGCCACCGGGCCGGCAGACGCAGCCCCTCGAGCCGGGCCCGCCGCAAACCCAGCAGCACCCCATAGGGCACCAGCACAATCACGGCCAGCACCAGCCCGGCCCCCGGACGCACCACACCAGCCACCGTCACCAGGCATACCGCGGCAATCCACACCCCCGGCACACCGCCCAGCACCACCACCCGCCGGTGGAAGGCGATCCGCCCAGCCACCACGGCGCTCAGCCCCAGCAGCGCGGCCAGGTTGAACACGTTCGAGCCGATGACCACCCCGGCCCCGACGCTGGTCTGGCCCCGCACCAGGGCCGTCACCGCCGAAGTGATCTCCGGGGCATCCGCGGCGAACGCCGCCACCAATCCAAGCCACGCCTCAGAGAACCCGGCCCGCTCCGCCAGCCGCTCCAGCCGCGACACCAGCAGCCAGCTCGCCGCCAGGCTGACCACCACTGCCACGGCAAATACGAGCAGCCCCGCACTCGTCGGCATCAGCACGCCGAAGGGGTAGCCATGACCACGATTTTACGTTCGAGGGCGAGCGCGCGGTCGGCGGGCGGCTTCACCGGAGCCGTTCTCTCCGGTGGTTTTGTGCCGGCATTCATAGAGGCGATGTTTATTAAAAGCGCCAGTAATCGGCAATTGACTACTAATTTACTTAAAAGTTACTATCCGTGAGAATGTCCTGGTCGCCCGGGCGCGTACTACTACACCAATGTACGACTTCCTGGCTGACCATCATCGGCACGCTTTCCCTGAAGGGAGCAGGTCTTGACCCCAAGACTCACCCGCAGTCTGCTCGTGGCCAGCTCGGCACTGGCGCTCGCCGCCGGCACCGCCGCGACGGCGGCGTCGGCCGCACCGGTCACCCACGCGGTGAAGCCGGACTACCGCCGGTCGTGCGCCGTCACCTACCGGGCCGGTTCCATGGCCTGCATGGCGCTGGTCCGCACCAACGTCAGGCAGCACGTCGCGGCCTACTTCCACGGCAGCGCCCCGGTCGGTGCCGGCTTTGGGCCCTCCTCGCTGATCAGCGCCTACAACCTGCCCAGCTCCACCGCCGTGACCAAGGTCGCCGTGGTGGACGCCTTCAACGACCCGAACGCCGTATCCGACCTGGCCACCTACCGGTCCTCCTGGGGCCTGCCGGCCTGCAACACGACCACCGAAGCTGGCTGCCTCACGGTGACCAACCAGCACGGCCAGGCGAGCCCGCTGCCGGCCAACTCGGGCACCACCGGCTGGGCCACCGAGGAGTCGCTGGACGTGGACATGGTCTCGGCCATCTGCCCGAGCTGCCATATTTACCTGGTCGAATCCAACCAGCCGACCACCGGGAGCCTGGGCGTCGCGGTGGACAACGCGGTCAAGACTGTCGGTGCGCAGTACGTGTCAAACTCCTACGGCGGCCAGCAGAGCAAGAACGACCCGCAATACGACAATCAGTTCTACAAGCACCTGGGCGACGCGATCGTGGCCTCGGCCGGCGACTCCGGTTACAAGGTCTCCTACCCGGCCGCCTCGCAGTACGTGACCTCGGTCGGCGGCACCTCGCTGGTGAAGAACCCTGCCACCACCCGGGGCTGGACCGAAACCGTCTGGGGCACCGCGCTCAACTTCAACGGCGGCACCGGGTCCGGCTGCTCGAAGTTCGAGGCCAAGCCGTCCTGGCAGACTCACAAGGGCTGCGGCCACCGGATCGATAACGACGTGTCCGCGGTGGCCGACCCGGACACCGGCGTGGCTGTCTACGACACCTACGACCAGAGCGGCTGGCTCGAAGTCGGCGGCACCAGCGTCTCCTCCCCGATCATCGCCTCGGTCTACGCGCTGGCCGGCTCGCTGGCCGCTGGCAGCGTTCCCGCCTCCTATCCCTACTCTCACGTCGGCGACCTGAACGACGTGACCGCCGGGGCCGACGGGACCTGCAACGTGCACCCGTTCCTGTGCAACGGTGAGGTCGGCTACGACGGCCCGACCGGCCTGGGCACACCGAACGGCACCGGCGCCTTCGTCTCCGGCGGCTGAGTCCTTACTGGCGATCGCTTTCTGTGGCGCGGGCCGCACCGGGGTTTGTTCTCGGTGCGGCCCACGCGCCGGGCACTACCTGGCGATGATCAGGCGGTGGCCGCAGTCGAGTTCGGTGAGTTCGCGCAGGTGGCCATGGCGAGCGTCCCAGGCGCCGGAGCGCAGGTCGGCGGCTAGGCGGTGCAGGCCGGGCTCGGTTTCGGTGGGGGTAAGCAGGGTGAAGGCTGACATTCCGGCGCGGATATCTGGGTCGAGATATGCCTCGGGACGAGCCCAGTACGCTTCACCGAATCCGTCGGTGCAGTCGCGGGGGACTGCGAGGGGCTCGATGCGCGTGTTTCCGCCCAGTGCCTGGGCGATAACCTCCGGCTGGATCTCGGGGCGGCGGGTTCTCATCATGGCGGGGAAATACTCGCTGCTGAGCCAGAGCTCGTTGAGGCGCACGCTGGGGGCGACGATGACGACCGTGTTTGCTACCCGGCGCAGCTCGGCGAAGCCTTGGAGCGGATTGGCCCAATGGTGGATGGTCCAGAGGGCCATGGCGGCGTCGGCGGTGTGGTCGCGTAGTGGGAGGGACTCGGCGACGGCCTGGATGACGGGGGGTGAGCCTGGTGGGCGCTGGGCGATCATCACCGGGGAGGGCTCGATCGCGATCACGGTCCGGTTGGGTGGTTCGTAGGAGCCGGTGCCGGCGCCTACGTTGACGACGGTGCGGGCGTTCCCCAGGGCCACGTGGATGCGTGCGGCTAGGCGGGGGTCCGGGTGGCGGGTGTTGCGGTAGGACCGGCCGATGCTGTCATAACGATCCGGCCGCCGCATGGCACTGCTGGTCATCGTCGGCTATTTTCCTCACGGATCCTGAGCTTTTGCCCGCTTCGGTGTCGTCTCTGCGTTGCGGTGATGGAGGCCAGCCCGATCATATTCGCCGGCCGCCAGGGACCAGCTGCCGCTGCATTGTTTGATCAGTGGTCGCCTAATGCAGGATCTCGATGTACCCGTCCGTTCCATGCACGCGGATCCGCTGCCCATCCCGGATCAGCCGGGTGGCATGCTCCACCCCCACGACGGCCGGCAGGCCGTACTCCCGTGCGATCACCGCGCCATGGGTCATTAGGCCCCCCACCTCCGTCACCAGGCCCTTGATCGCGACGAACGCAGGCGTCCAGCTCGGGTCGGTGTAGGCGGTGACCAGGATGTCGCCGGCTTCGAGATCGGCTTCGGCCATGTCCAGGATGACGCGTGCCCGTCCCTCGACGGTCCCGGCGGAAACGGGCAGGCCGGTCAGCGCGTCGGCCGGGACATCGACGCGTCGGTACGTCCCGGCGACGGCCTCGCCATCCGAGGTGAGCACCCGGGGC
>DASXMU010000345.1:0-16276 GCA_036495485.1 Streptosporangiaceae bacterium | reverse complement strand
TGCACCTCATCCCGGCCCTCCTGGAGGCAGCGCAGCAGGGCAGCAGGAGTGATCATTTTCATGTAACGGCAGGACGCGCCGGCATTCACCGGCCGGAACTCGACCTCCGGGGCGGCCTTGCGGAGCTGGTGCAGCATGCCGATCTCGGTCGCCACCAGGACCGTCTTGGAACGCGCCGTGGGGGCGGCGGTGAGCATGCCGCCGGTGGACAGGATCCTGACCCGGTCGGCCGGGACCACGCCCTCGCCGGCCAGGTAGAGCGCCGAGGTGGCGCAGCCGCATTCGGGGTGGATGAACAGCTCGGCCTCGGGCGCGGCGGCCACCTGCGCTGCCAGCTCGGGGCCGCTGATGGCGGCATGCACGTGGCACTCCCCCGCCCACACCTGCAGGTTTGCCCGGCCGGTGACCCGGCGGACGTGGGCGCCGAGGAACTGGTCCGGGCAGAACAGCACCTCCCGGCCGGCCGGGATCGAGCTGACCACCTCGGCGGCGTTCGACGAGGTGCAGCAGACGTCAGCCTCGGCCTTCACCTCGGCGCTGGTGTTCACGTAGGCGACCACGGCCGCGCCGGGGTGTTTGGCCTTCCAGTCCCTGAGCTGGGCGGCGGTAATGCTGTCGGACAGTGAGCAGCCCGCCCGCTGGTCCGGGATGAGCACGGTTTTGCCCGGGCTGAGGATCTTGGCGGTCTCGGCCATGAAGTAAACCCCGGCGAAGACGATCACCCGCTGCGTGGCGGCGGCGGCCAGCCTTGACAGGGCGAGTGAGTCGCCCACGTGATCGGCGACGTCCTGTACCTCAGGCCGCTGGTAGTTGTGGGCGAGGATGACCGCGTCGCGTTCGGCCGCGAGCCGGCGCACCTCCGCCGCCCATCCGGCTTCGGTCAGGCTCCCGGCTGCTGTCGTGATCGTCATCGAACTCACCCTCATCCCGCTCATTTACGCTCATCTAGGTTTTCGCCTAATAGGCTAAAAGTACCGCACACACTAACATGCGAGCGTGCAGGCAAGTCAATCCGCGCTTCCTGACGCCGCGGGAGAGGTCACCGGCGTGGGTGAGGAGCTGGCTGGGGGCCATGCAGGCGACCAGGCCAGGGCGATGTTCCGGCACGAGGTGCTGGCCGTTGTCTTTCAGGTGCGGCCCTGTGGGGGGCGCGACCAGCGGCTCGAGGTCCTGCTCTGGCAGCGGGCCAGGCCACCGTTCGACAGATGCTGGTCGCTGCCCGGCGGGCCGCTGGGCGTAGACGAGCGCCTCGGCACATCGCTCGGGCGCCACCTGGCCGTCAAGGTGGATCTGACGAACATCGCCCACCTCGAACAGCTGGAAACCCGCAGCGATCCGGGGCGCGATCCAAGAGGACGGGTCCTGGCCACGGCATACCTGGCGCTGGTGGCCACCGATGTCCGCCCCAGCGTGCCCGCGGACACGGCGTGGCAACCGGTCGACGCGCTCCCGCCCGTCGCGTTCGACCACGAGTCGATCATCGAGTCGGCGCGTGACCGGCTGCGGGCCAAGCTCTCCTACACCAACCTCGGCTTCGCCCTGGCCCCTGACGCCTTCACGATCGCCGGGCTGCGCGGCATCTATGCGGCGGTGCTCGGCTACCCGGTGGCGGCGACCAACCTCCAGCGCATCCTGGCCCGCCGGGAGGTCATCGAGCCGACCGGTGAGACCGCCGCGCCGACCACGTCCGGCGGGCGCCCGGCCACCGTTTACCGCTTCGCCAGCAGGACCCTCCTGGTTACCAACCCCTTCGCCGCCTTCCGCCCGCCGGCCGGCGACCGCGGCGGGAGCACTAGCCTGGAGCGGTGAGCCTTACCCAGGTTTCGGAATCCGGTGCACCGGCGCTGCAGCAGCCGGACTGGGCCGGCGACAGCCGGCTCGAGGCGGTCGTGCGGCGGCTCGAGGGCCTTCCGCCGCTGGTCTTCGCCGGGGAGTGCGACCTGCTCAGGTCACGCCTTGCCGCGGTCGCGCGGGGTGAGGCGTTCCTGCTGCAGGGCGGCGACTGTGCGGAGACGTTCGAGGGCACGACCGCCGACAGCGTCCGGGGAAAGCTCAGGACGCTGCTGCAGATGGCCGTGGTGCTCACCTATGCCGCCAGCGTGCCGGTGGTGAAGGTGGGCCGGATGGCTGGGCAGTTCGCCAAGCCCCGCTCCGCGCCGACCGAGGCCAGGGGCGGCGTTGAACTGCCGGTCTACCGGGGGGATGCGGTCAACGGCCTGGAGTTCACCGCGGCGGCGAGGACGCCCGACCCCGGCCGCCTGCTCGATGCCTACCACTGCTCCGCGGTCACGCTGAACCTGTGCCGCGCCTTCGCCCGCGGCGGGTATGCGGACCTGCGCCAGGTGCACGCGTGGAACCAGGACTTCGTCGCCAGCAGCCCGGCGGGCCAGCGGTACGAGCGGCTGGCCGGTGAGATCGACCGGGCCATCGCCTTCATGCACGCCTGCGGCGCCGACCCGGAGGAGTTCCGCGCCGTCGAGTTCTACTCCAGCCACGAGGCCCTGCTGCTCGACTACGAGCGGGCGCTGACCAGGATCGATTCACGGACTGGCCAGCCCTACGACGTATCGGCGCACCTGCTGTGGATCGGTGAGCGCACCCGCGACCCCAGCGGTGCACACATCGAGTTCGCCCGCCAGATCCGCAACCCGCTGGCGGTCAAGCTGGGCCCCTCGGTTACCGCGGCGGAGGTGCTGGCCCTCGTCGACACGCTCGACCCGCAGCGTGAGCCCGGCCGCCTGACCCTGGTCACCCGGATGGGCGCTGGCCGGGTGCGGGACGCGCTGCCGCCGCTGGTCGAAAAGGTCACCGCGGGCGGCGCCAACGTCGCCTGGGTGTGCGACCCCATGCACGGCAACACCTTCGAGACCCCGGACGGGCACAAGACCCGGCGGTTCGACGACGTGGTCGACGAGGTGGCCGGCTTCTTCGAGGTGCACCGCGCGCTCGGCACCCATCCCGGCGGCATCCACATCGAGTTCACCGGCGACGACGTCACCGAATGCGTGGGTGGCGGGCACGACGTCACCGAAGGCGACCTGAACCACCGGTACGAGACTGCTTGCGACCCCAGGCTCAACCGGAGCCAGTCGCTGGATCTGGCATTTCTTGTCGCCGGCATGTATCGCCAGCGATAACGCACCGCATAAAGCACATCTGGTATAAGCCTGGCTTTCCCTGCTAATGTCCTGCACGCCGTGGCGCCCGAGGACTTCTTCGTGGACCCCCGGCTCAACAGCACGGGCAGCGCGGTGCTGGTGCCGACCAGCCAGGCCGCTGGCATCCCGCTGCCAACGCCTGCCAGCGAACTCCAGCCGGAATGGGTCGTGCCGACGGAGGCCTCTGGCGTGATACCGGATCGGTTAGGCGCCGGCCGACGCCCTCCGGTCGGTGCCGGCCGGAGGGGGTCGACGCAAAAGCTGCTGCCGCGGGCGTGGCCTCCGCGGCAGCAGCTTGCTGCACAGGCACTTCATCGTGCCGTGTACATCACCACCGGCATCCTCCCGGTCTGCCGGACGGGTCTTACCACGCGCCAGCCATGGCGCGGCCAATCGTGACGGCATCCTCTTCGGCCAGTGCACCGGAGAGTTCCCCAGGCCCAGGTCCATGCACGGTCGCCGACTTCCCGTGCACCCAGGGTTGTGTACGGGTCGCGTACCACCACCCAGCGTCCGAGGTCCATACGTGGTAACCGGGATAGGCACGTTCGATCTGCCCGGCAATAGCTGCGTTCTCGTTCGGCCGTGGAGCCGTGCCCACCGTGCAGGAACCCAGCAGAATTCCCTCTCGCGAGGGTTTTACCGCTAGGCCGCCCGCTGGCTTGAGAATCATGGGCTGCGACACCTCCCGGTATCGGTTTCGCCGCCGCAGAACGCAATGCCGGTATGAAGAAAATGGTGTACCGTGCAGTCATTGTGACGCAAGGGTGCCGCAGCGGCGGGTACACGCCGTATGGCGGATTACCGCCACTGATCGCGGAGGCGTCAGATGTTTGAAGCCCTTGGGCTCTCTCCCAGCGAGGAGAGCCTGTACACGGTGCTCATTCACAGTCCGCGCTCCACGGTTGCCGAACTGGCTGCCTATGGGTCGGTTTCATCCCAGCAGGCCACCCGGGATCTGCACCGGCTGATCGGCCAGGGACTGGCCAACCGGCTGCCGGGCAGGCAGGCCCGTTACATCGCCGTCGCGCCCGATATCGCCATCGAGCCGCTGCTCGCCAAGCAGGAGGATGTGCTCAGGCAGGCGCGGCTGGTGAGCCGGGAGCTGATGAAGGTCTTCCACGAGGCCTCGCGCCATGAGCACCCGGCCGAGCTCGTGGAGATCATCACCGGTGAGAACAACATCAGGAGCCGCCTGGATCAGCTTCCCGACGCTGCCCGCTACCAGATCAGGGGGTTCGACCGGCCGCCGTACGTGCAGTCGCTGGAGGAGAACGACGCGCACGAGGCGAACCGGCTCCGCGAGGGCGTCACCTACCGCGTGGTCTACACCGCCCATGCGGTGATGCTGCCGGGCAGGCTGGAGGGCGACATCCACCGCGTGATCGCGGCGGGTGAGCAGGCACGGGTGCGGCCCGATCTGCCGACCAAGCTGTGGATCGTGGACGACAAGATGGCCATGATCCCGATCAAATCCCGGCAGCAGGGCATCGACGCGTCGTTCATCGTGCGGCCGTGCGACCTGCTCGACTCGCTGATCGCCCTGTTCGAGGCCGAGTGGGACCGGGCGATACCGCTGCGCACGTTCCTCGGCGAGGAGCCGGCCGCCCAGGATGCCAAGGAGCCCGACGAGACCAGGACGGCCATGCTGTCCTGCCTGGCCGCCGGCCTGACCGACGAGGGCATCGCCAGGGCGCTCGGCTGCAGCCTGCGCACGGCCCAGCGGCACATCCGGCGCCTCATGCAGGATCTGAACGTGACCAGCCGGTTCCAGGCCGGCATGGAAGCACGCCGCCGGGGCTGGGTGTAGCCGCTGCGGCCCGCCGGGGCGCCCGGGTCCCCGGAAATGCTGCCCGGCGGCCGGACATGCAGGGGGCAGGCAAGGGTCAACGGCAGGGAGCGCTGCGGGCCGGGCCTGTGGGCGGCAGTCCCAGCCTGCTGCTGTTGCCTGGCTGGCTGGCTGGGTCAGCCTGGCTCGTGCAGGGGGACTGGCCGCCAGGCCGACGGGTCGCCGGGCCTGGCGGTGAAGTCGTGGCGCAGCTCACCGGGCGAGAGTGCGACCAGTGATATCGAGGTCGTGCCCCAGACCCGCCCGTCGCCGAAGTCGTGCCGCACGATCAAGGCCCGTGGGTCCTGGGCGGGCAGCCCGGCCCCGTTGAGCAGTGGCAGCCAGTCCCCCCAGGCCTGCTCGATGGGCTCTCCGGGCCTTGGCACCGGCCGGGCCGCGGCCCGCAGCCTGGGCAGGAACCAGGCCAGCCGGGCCAGTTCGCGCTCGCGGCCCGGGGCGGTATGGTCACCGGGTGCCGGCGCGCCGTCCGCCAGCAGGTCGCTGCTGAGGCCGCTGTTCACGATCATGTGCAGACCAAGGCCGAGTTCACGCTCGTCCAGATTCTGGCCGTCCCAGCTCGTCATGGCGGCCCTTCCCGGCTCCGTGACCAGCAGGTGGAAGGGGTCGAAGTCGGTCAGGCGAGCCTGCGCCAGCTTTCCTTCGGCGGCCGCCTGAAGTGGCAGCACGCCTCGCGACCGGCGGGAGCTGGCCGGGGCCGGTGTGCCCCGGCCGTTGAGCACGCACGCCGCGCGCCGCGGCTCTGGCGACACGGCCAGCCAGGTCCCGCCGGCGGTCAGGTCCCTGCCGCCGATCAGCCCCTGATGCTCCGGCCAGTGCCGCGCCGGAGGCTCCCAGGTCCTGGCCACGAACTCGTCGCGGATACCAGCCAGCAGGACGGCGGGACCGGGACCGACGCTGACAATCGCGGTGCACATGCCCCCATTGGAACACCAGCGTCACATGGTCAGGCCGCTGGCTCCCCGGCCGGCGGGCGCATCGCCTGTCCTTGCCGGTACATCTGCGGCGGCTTGCTGCCCGCGCTCTGCCCGCCGTCGATGGGGATGACTGTCCCGGTGATGAACGACGACTGCGGGGAGCAGAGCCAGAGCACGGTCTGCGCGACCTCGGACGCGCTTCCGGTCCGGCGCATGGGTGTACTCAGGCCGGCCAGGCGCTGTGCCTCGGGGCCCGCCGCTTCCAGGTGGTGGGTGAGGATCGGGCCTGGTGCCACGACGTTGACCCGGATCCCCTGATCGGCGTAGTCGAGCGCGGCAACCTTGGTCAGGCCGATGATGCCTGCCTTGCCCGCCACGTAGGCCGCGAGGTTGGCCACCCCGGCCAGGCCGGCCAGCGACGCCATGTTGACGATCGTCCCGCCACCGCCCTGCAGCATGGCCGGGATCTGGAACTTCATCCCGAGGAAGGTCCCCCGGATGTTGGTAGCGATGCCCCGATCGAAGTCGGCCACAGCGATGTCGGCCAGCGGGGCAGGCATCGGGCCATCGGTGGCGCTGTTGAACGCCGCGTCCAGCCGGCCGTAGGCGTCCATCGCCCGGCCGGCCAGGTTGCGCATGGAGTCCGCGTCGCTGACGTCGGTGCGGACCGCGATGGCCTGGCCGCCGCTGGCCGCGATCCGCTTGGCCACGGCCTCCAGCGCGGTGAGGTCACGAGCGGCAAGCACGACCCGGGCCCCGGCGGCCGCGAACGCCTCGGCCGTCGCCGCACCGATCCCCTTGCTGGCCCCAGCCACCAGAGCGACCCGGCCCTCCATAGGCAGAGCTTCCATCTCAGCCTCCAGAAGTAATTTAATCTAACAGTTCGTCTGACTGAATTATGACATACGGAGGCAACCGGGCGCGACGGATTTGAGTAGGGGTGGGCTAGCTGGCGGTGGCCGGGGTGGGGAGGGTGATGGCGGCGCGGGCCAGGTGCTGGACCAGGGGGACGACGGCTTCGGGGGTCTTGTCCGGGCCGGCCAGGCTGTCGAAGGTCTCGAAACCGGTGATCGTGAAGAGCATGTCGATCGCGTCGGGCTGGCGGGTGGCGGGCGGGGTTCCAAGGCCGGCGGTGAGCCTTGTGACCAGCGTGGTCGCGCCGCGCCTGCGCCACTCCTGGCGGGCCTGCAGCGCCTCACCGAGGTCGGGGTCGAGGGCGGCCAGGCCGCGCAGGCGGCGGTGCAGCACCCGGTCGCTGCCCCAGAACCGGCCAAACACCGCGATGTAGTCATCGAGCGCGGTCAGCGGGTCGTTCCGGCGGAACGCGTCGGCCAGCCCGGTCATCCCGCCGGATGCGCCGAGCGAGTCGAACAGTGCCTCGAGCAGGCCGGCCTTGGAGTGGAACTGGTAGTAGACGGTGGCCCGCGACACGTCCGCGTGCTGGGCCACCGCGTCGATGCTGAACTTGCCCGGGCCGGCGGACACGAGCAGTTCGCGGGCGGCGGCAACGACCCGGGCCCGGGTCTCCTCGATCGCAGCCTGCCGCTGCCCCAGCCGGTACGGACGCGGGCTCATCCGCGCTGCTCCTGCTTCATCGAGAGTTTTCCTCCGGACGTTCTGTATGAATAAAAGTATTCTCCCGGAGCGGGTCCACGGCAACCCCGGCGGGACGCAGGCCGGTGCGGTCCATGGGCTCAGGTGGTGGCGAACCTGTCGAGGGCGCCCTGGAAAGCGGCGTCCAGGGCGGGGCTGCCCAGGTGCCCGGCGTCTTCGATGACGGTCACCTCGGCGCCGGGCCAGGAGCGGGCGAGCAGCCAGGGCGTTTCGGTGCCGCCCATGTCCCGGCGGCCCTGGACCAGGACACCGGGTATGCCCGCCAGGCGGCCGGCGTCCCGCAGCAGTGCGCCTTCCTCCAGCCAGGCACCGTGCGAGAAGTAGTGGGCGGCGATGCGGACGAAGGCGAGCTGGGCAGCCGGAGGACGGCCGGTGGAAGGAGCCAGCGGACCGCCGGTCTCCAGCGACAGGATCGCGCTCTCCCAGTCGCACCAGGCGTTGGCCGCCCGGTCCCGCACCAGCGGATCCGGATGCTCCATCAGGCGCGCGTACGCCGCCACCAGGTCGCCGTCGCGGTCAGCCTCAGGGACGCCAGCGCGGAACCGCTCCCACGCCTCGGGGAAGAACCGCCTGATGCCGCCGTAGAGCCAGCCGATGTCCGATCGCCGGCTGGTGGAGACGCCGTGCATGACGATCTCCGACACCCGGTGCGGGTGCCGCTCGGCGTAGGCGAGGATCAGCGTGGATCCCCAGGACCAGCCGGTCAGCAGCCAGCGCTCGATGCCGAGGTGGGCGCGCAGCCGTTCCATGTCAGCGATCAGGTGATCGGTGGTGTTGTGGCGCATGTCCGTGGCCGGATCGCTGGCGTGCGGCGTGCTCCGGCCGCAGCCGCGCTGGTCGAGCAGGACGATCCGGTACCGGCCGGGGTCGCAGACCCGGCGGTTGCCGGGCATGCTCCCCGAGCCGGGGCCGCCGTGCACGACTAAGGCGGGCTTGCCGTCCGGGTTGCCGCTGACCTCCCAGTAGACGAGGTTTCCGGCTCCGGCGTCGAGCAGCCCGTGATCGCGGGGATCGAGCGGAGGGTACGTGGCGGTCATCCAGCCGCTGGCCGCAGGCCGGCGAACAGGTCGTCCTCGGGCAGCGCGACGCCGGTGGTGTCGCTGGCCCGGATGAAGTTCTCCCGGCCGAACGCGTCCGCCGCGATCTCCGGCGGGATCTTGCTGAACCACGAGTCCTCGATCTGGCTGGCATGCGCCTGCAGCGCGTCGCGCTTGCGCAGGATCACCGGCCCGATGTCGACCATGGTGGTGATCTTCGTCTCGGATTCGATCATCTTCTGCCGGTCTTCCTCGGTGAACTCGCGGTCGCCGCCGGGCGTCTCGATGCCCTGCTCGCGCAGCGCCTCCCACACCTTCTGGAAGTCACTGCCACGGATCGCGGACAGGTACAGCTTGGCCGGAATCCCGGTGGCGGCCACCGCGGCCTGGGCCGCCAGGCTGGAGTGCACGTGGTCGGGGTGCTGGTAGAGGCCCTTGTCGTCGTAGGCGATGACGACCTGGGGCCGGTAGGTCTCGATCAGGCTGCCGATCCTGGCCGCGACCACGTCCACCGGGATGTTGCAGAAGGCGTCCGGCTGGTCCTTGTAGTCCCATTCGGCCATGCCGGAGTCGTGGTACCCGAGCACCTCGAGGTCGCTGACCCCGAGAATCTTGCAGGACTGGCGCAGCTCGGCCAGCCGCAGTTCGGCCACGGCCTGCCCGTCGTGCCCGTCCTCGCCCGGCTTGACGCCCCCGGGAGCGTCGCCGAACTCACCGTTCGTGCAGGTAACGACCACCGTCCTGATGCCCTGATCGGAATACAGGGCCAGCACGCCACCCGTGCTCGACGCCTCGTCGTCGGGGTGCGCGTGCACCGCCATCACAGTCAGATTCTCCGTCATGCCTTAAGACTGCCCGATAGCTCGGACAGTTTGGACCATGGCCCGGCCCCGGCCGGGCGGACATCCGCCGCCGCTGCGAGGCCGTCCTCACCGTCGAATCGGCGCTAGCCAGGTATTAACCGGCCAGCGTCTCGAGGACCGCCGGGCGCTGCGCCAGCCACGCGGCCTCGGCCTGGCCCATCGGGGTGGACGGCGGGCCCAGCACGAACGGCCAGATCTCCTCGGCGATGCCCCGCCAGTTGGCGGTCGCGGTGAGGTGGCCGAGCAGCGCGAACATGCCCAGGTTGATGCGCTGCAGGATCACGTAGGAGCGCGGGATGCTGGCGTAGGCCGCCACCGGGCTGCGCAGGTCGAAGAACCGGCGCACGACCTTGGACGCGTAGTCCTCGGTGATGGTCAGCGTGCCGGGGCGGCGGACGGTCTCGTAGAACACCGCCATGTGGTCGATGATCACGTCGGTGCTCAGCGGCGCGCCTGGGGCGAGGAAGCCCGCGGCCTCCATGCTGTGGCGGAACGCCTCCGGGTCGTTGGCCACACACAGATCCCTGACCATGTGCACCAGGGGCTGCAGTTCGGTCGCGGTGAAGTTCTTGACCAGGCCGAAGTCCAGGAAGGTGACCCGCCCGCCGCCGTGGAACAGGTAGTTGCCCGGATGCGGGTCGCCGTTGAAGGCCCGGATCTCGTA
The DNA here is from genome assembly GCA_036495485.1 of Streptosporangiaceae bacterium. Lineage (GTDB taxonomy): Bacteria > Actinomycetota > Actinomycetes > Streptosporangiales > Streptosporangiaceae > PALSA-505. Next base: position 6,177 of record DASXMU010000345.1, on the reverse strand, counting down.
CAGGCTGCGGAAGACGAACCGGTAGATCGTCTCGGCGGCCAGGTCGCGCTCCTCCTGTGACCAGCCGGCCAGCTCGTGGAACCTGGCCCCGTCGGACAGCTCGCTGGTCACCACCCGGCGGGCGGACAGCTCGTCGATGATCTTGGGCACGTGGATGGTCGGGTGGCCGTCGTAGTAGGCCGCCATCCGCCGCTGGTTGCGCGCCTCCCTGCGGTAGTCCAGCTCCTCGCCGATCCGGTCCCGCAGCTCGGCCACCAGGGCCTCGACGTCCTGGTTGGGCGCGGTGATGCGGAGCATCCGGCGCAGCAGCGCGACGTTGTCCAGGTCGGCGGTCATCGTCTCGGCGATGCCCGGGTACTGCACCTTCACCGCGACCGCGCGGCCATCGCGGGTGATAGCGCGGTGCACCTGCCCGATCGACGCGGCGGCGATCGGCACCGGATCCCACTGCGCGAAGGCACGCTCGGGCGGCAGGCCGAGCTCGGCCTCGACCATCCCGGCGGCCAGTTCGGGGCTCATCGGCGGGACGCTGTCCTGCAGACGGCTGAGCGTCCGGCGGACGCTGGGCGACAGGCCGTCGTCCACATAGCTCGCCATCTGGCCGATCTTCATCATGACGCCCTTCATCGCGCCGAGGGTCGTCGCGACGTCCTCGGCGGTCTGCAGAGCCAGGTCGTTGCGCAACTGCTCACGCGCCTGGCCGGCGGCAGCGAACAGCCTGGGCGCGTTGCCGGCGTAGCGCATCCCGCCGCGCAGGACCAGCCGGACGGTCGCCAGCCCGCGCTCAAGGCGCAGCCGGTCCCGCCCCGGATGGATACGGCGGCGCCGGGCCAGCACACCGGCCGCGACGGCAGCACCGGCTGCCAGGCCGGCCACGGCTGCACGCGACGGCCTGCGCACGAACCTGCTCATGAGCGCGCGGCCGTGCGCATCCGCAGGGTGATCCGCTGCCGCGCCTCGAGCACCCCGGGCTCGCCGATGAAGACCGTGTCGAGCACGCCCAGGGCCTGCCGGATCCCGGTCTGCCTGGCGGGGGTGAACTCCGGTGCCTCGTAGCCGTACATCTCGCGGGCCCAGCCGGGCAGCGCGGCGACCGCACCGTCCCGGACGTCCTGCCAGATCTCCGCCAAGTCCTGGTCAAGGCCGGGTGGCTCAAGCAGGTAGCCCATGGACTCCCGCGCCGCCGGCGTGCACAGCAGCCCGGGCCGGACGGACGCCATGTACTCCTGCAGCCCGTCGTAGCTGGCCGGGACCAGGCCGGCGGGCACGCCGACCAGCTCGGCGGCGACCACCATCTCCGCGACGTACCGGTCGGCGTCACCGGGCGGCAGCGGCGTCCCGAACATCCGGCACGCCGTGATGGCGGAGTCGACCAGGGCCGCGTGCACCCACAGCAGCAGCGCCGGATCGCCGGCCGCATAGGGCTGGCCGGTCACCGCGTCGACGCCGCGCACATGCTCGTGGATGCGGCGCACCACGCTGGCGGCCCGCTCCGCCGCCGCCCGCTCGCCGAAGCTGATCGTCGTGACATAGGCCGAGGTGGCGGCCAGCCTGCCGACCGGGTCCTGGCGCCAGGCGCTGTGCTGGTCCACCCCGGCCATGGCCAGCGGGTGCAGCGCCTGCACCATCAGGGCGGTCAGGCCCGCGATCGGCGAGCCCGGGTCGATGTTCACCCGCCAGGTGACGCTGGCGGGCCCGAACAGGCCCTCGTCCGCCGGGTTCTCTGGCACCCCGGCCACATAGGCCGCCGCTGAGCGGGCGACCAGGTCAACAGCGTCCGCATACGATTCTGCCGTCACGTCGGTACCCCTGGTGAGCTGGGCGGCCCCCAGCGGCTGCTGCCCGGGTGGCCGGCAAAGGAGGATGTTTCCCTCTCCACGCTACCTACCGCCGTCCGGCAGCAGGTCAGCGCCCAGGGTGTCAACCCGGGCGGGGGCTGGGCGTCGTAGCTGTGACACGAACCGAAAGGAAGCCGATGCGGAAGTTATGGATCACGGGGGCGGCCATCCTGCTCGGGCTGGTGGCACTGGCCAGCGGCGGCGCTGCCTGGGAACAGCACCCATCGGCTCACGCCCCCTAACGGCCAATATTTCTTTTCTGTCAATTCAAAATCATTTAGGGAAAAAGAAATAACGCGCGGGTGCGTCTGCGGCAAGCTCATGACGTGATCGAGTTGCGGGTGCTGGCACCGGATGACTGGCGGATCTGGCGCGAGCTGCGGCATGCGGCGCTCGGCGAGGCGCCTTACGCCTTCGGGTCCAAGCTGGCGGACTGGCAGGGCGAGGGCGACCGCGAGGAGCGCTGGCGGGACCGGCTGAGCATCCCGGGCTCGCGCAACTTCGTGGTGCTCCTCGACGGCCGGCCGGTGGGGATGGCCAGCAGCGTGCCCGACGACCGCGACGGCGTCGCCGAGCTGATCTCGATGTGGGTGAGCCCGGCGGCACGCGGCCATGGCGCCGGGAATCGCCTGATGTCGGCGGTGGAGCAGTGGGCCAGGCAGAGCGGCGCCCACACGCTGAAGCTGGCCGTGACCGAGGGCAACGAGAACGCCGTCGCGCTCTACCGGCGCAGCGGCTTCACCGACACCGGCCAGCGCGACCCGATGCCGGACGGTATCCGCAGCGAAATGATCATGGAGAAGAAGCTCTCCTAGGAGCTTCCCGGCGGGGCCCCCAGGCGGGGCCGGCCTAGTTCGGGTTCCAGGGCGCGTTCCGCAGGTCAGGTGCGGGCGCCGAGGTGAACGTGCGCAGCATGGCCGTCTCCCTGGCGAGCATGGCCCGCTCGGCCGCCAGGCGGTGCAGCGCGTCCGGCTGGGCCAGCAGGGTCTGGTGGTCCCGCAGGTCCACGACCATGGCGGCCGCCACCAGGTAGGACAGCACCAGGGGGTCGTCTGGCAGCTCAGCGCTGGCGGTGTTTCCCGCGCCCCGGCTGGCGAGCGCCTGGCGGTACTCGCCGAACGCGCGCTGCACCGCGCGGGCCGCCATGGCAGCCGCCGCGTCGCCGCCGGTGTCCTCGGGCAGCGGCTCGACGTCGCCCTGCAGGTACGGCTTGGAGTGGTCGAGCCCGGCCAGCCTGAACCGCTGGGCTCCCCCGGCCACCAGGTCGAACCGCCCGTCCTCGTGCTCCACGACCCGGCGCACCCGTGCGGTGCAGCCGACCTCGTAGAGCGCGGAGATGCCGTCCACGCCGGTCTCGCGGCCCTGCTTGATCGCGATGACACCGAACTGCCTCGGCTCGGGCCCGGCCAGCAGATCCCGGACGAGCTGCCGGTACCGGCCCTCGAAGATGTGCAGCGGCAGCATCAGACCGGGGTAGAGCACGGTGCCCAGCGGGAACAGCGGCAGCCTCTGGCTCATGATGCGAATCTATGCCGCTGTTATAACAAGCCGCCAGGGACTGGGCCGGCGCCACCGGCGGCAGCTCACGACGCTGCCGGGGATACATGGTTGCCGGGATTCGCGCCGGTACGTGCCTGCCTAGCGTGGTCTGTTGTCCGATCCGCTAGGAGGATTCGCATGTACCGCATGATCCGTTGTGTGCTGGCCGGTGCCACGGCCAGCCTGCTGTGCCTGGTCACGGTCGGTGCCGCCGCGGCAACCACCGCCGGTGGCATCAAGGGGGACCCGCAGCCGGAGCTGAAACCGTTCCAGATCGGGACGGCGATCTCCGGCGGCAGCGTGGCGATCGAGCCGGACGGCACGCTGGTGACCGTCTTCGACATCAAGAGTGGCACGACCGGCAAGACCGAGGTGTGCGTGCTGAACCGGGGCGCACGTACCTGCTCGAAGTCGGTGGCGCTCAGCCCGCTGTCCGGCGACGACCTGTTCGGCACACCGCAGGTGTTCGCCCCCTCGGCCGGCCACATCGTGGTGCTCCAGTGGACCTGCTGTGACACCAATCCATCCGGCGGCGACCTGCTCTACACCTCGGCCGACGGCGGCGCGACCTTCGGGCCGCCGGTGCGCGTGGGTTCCCTCAGCGTGGCCGCCGCCGCGCTGATCGGCAGCGACATCATCTTCAGCGAGGGCGATACCAACAGTGGGGCGACCGTCGAGAGCATCCCGGTGACCGCCACCGCACCGCCCGCGAGCACGGCCATCGCGACCGCGAAGCCGGCCTTCGACATCGGCGACGGCACGTACAAGGGCGGCGCGCTGGTCGCCTCCGACGACCTCGGCACCGACTACACCAGCTACGTCGCCTACGCCCCGGCCGGCAAGGACTTCAACAGCTCCGCGTCGTATCACAACGTCGGCATGTTCCCGCACGAGCAGTTGGTCGCGATCTCCGGCGGAGCGCTGCTCACCATCCAGACCACCGGCAAGCAGGCCCTGGAACTACGGCTGTTCAACGGCACCGCCTTCGGCTCTGCGCACGTGGTCCCGAACAGCGGGGGCGGTGGCCCCGGCTGGTTCACGATCAACCAAGACCCCAGCGGCAAGGTGCACGTCTTCTCCGAAGACTCCCGGTCGGCGAAGATCTACCACCTGTACGAGGCGTCCACCTCAACGGGCACGACCTGGAGTAAGCCGCAGGATCTCGGCAACGCGATCCAGGACAACGGCTTCGCCGCAGCTCTCGACTCCAGCGGCACCGGCCTGGTCCTCGGCACCGATCCGGCCTGGATGTACTCCGTGCTCTCCAGCCAGAGCGTCACGCTCACCCTGAGCCCAGCAACGATCAAGACCGGCCAGACGTCCACCGCCAGCGGCAAGGCCACCCCATCCGCCGCCGGCCGCAAGGTCGAGCTGCAGATCGAGAAGTCCGGCCTCTGGTCCACCGTCGCCACCACTACCGAAGGCTCCGGCGGCTCGTTCACTTTCAAGATCAAGGGCACCACCACCGGCACCTTCAGCTACCGCGCCGAAACCTCAGACAAGCCCGGCTACCTCCAATTCGGCTACTCCTCCGCCAAACCCCTCAAGGTCACCGGCTAAAAGGCAGAGCATCCTGTTCGCCAGCCGATGTCCGGCGGAGCCGGCCACCGGAGGGCGAGCAGGTGCCTCCCGCACCGCGATCCTGCTGTCAGGCCGGGTCCCGCTCGATCGGGCAGGTCATGCAGCGCGGCCCGCCGCGGCCGCGGCCGAGTTCGCTGCCGGCGATGGCCACCACCTCGATGCCGTGCTTGCGCAGCATGGTGTTGGTGGCCTCGTTGCGTTCGTAGCCGAAGACGACGCCGGGGGCGACGGCCAGGTAGTTGTTCCCGTCGTCCCATTGCTCGCGTTCGGCCGCCCGGATGTCGTCGTCGGTGGTCAGCACCACCGGCCCGGCGACGTCAAGCACCTCGGCGACCTTGTCCCACAGGTTGCGGTTACGGGTCACCCGCAGCTTCCCGTCGCCGTCGACGCTGGTCAGCGTCCACGAGCGCAGGTCCTTGCCGAGGTAGGGATAGAGCACGAACGTGCCGCGGTCGATCATGGTCATCACCGTGTCCAGGTGCATCATCGCCCGGCTGGCCGGGAGCTCGGTGGCTATCACCGTGTCGACCTGCCCGCTGTGCATCAGCGCCTGGGCGAGCTTCTCGACGGCCATCGGCGTGGTCCGCTCCCCCATGCCGATCATCACGGCGCGGTTGCCCAGCACGTGGACGTCGCCGCCCTCCACCGTGGCCGGCAGGTGGGTGGCGTCGTCGTCCCCGTAGTACCTGGTGAAGTCGCCGGCGGCGAACATCGGGTGGTAGCGGTAGATCGCCCGGCTGTGCAGGGTCTCCCGCTGCCGGGCGGGCTTGGCCATCGGGTTGACCGACACGCCCTGGTAGATCCAGCAGGAGTTGTCCCGCGGGAACAGGTGGTTCGGCAGCGGCGGGAGGACGAAGTCGTCGGCTCGCAGCATGTCCCACTTCAGGCTGTGCGCCCCGGCCGGGTGCAGGTCGGCCTTGAGCACGCCGCCGACCAGGAACTCGGCCAGGGCCGGGCCGTCGAGGTCGTCGAACAGCTTGCGCAGCGGCGTGATGAGGTTCGGCCCGAGCATCTCCGGCGTGCACAGCCGGTCGAGCACGAAGGCCCGGCCTTCGGGCAGTTCGAGGGTCTCGCCCAGGAGCTGCCCGAAGTAGTGGACCTGCACGCCCTTCTCGCGGAGCGCCTCGGCGAACGCGTCGTGCTCCTCCTTGGCCTTCTTGGCCCAGAGCACGTCGTCGAACAGCAGCTCGTCGGCGTTCCGCGGGGTCAGGCGGGACAG
>DASXMU010000344.1:0-1685 GCA_036495485.1 Streptosporangiaceae bacterium | reverse complement strand
CGGGAAATAGCAACGGAGGGCCTGGTAAGACGGGTGTCGACCAAAACGACCTGCGTACCGGGAGCCTCCGTTGCCTGTTCAGTCTGTCATGCGCCGTGCCGCTGCGGTGGCCACGGTGACGATCACGGTGACGATCACGGTGGCGGCGGGGGTGTTCGCGCCCGGTCACCTGGGCGAGCTGACCCGGGTGGTGCCGTTTGAGCTGGCCGATGCGGTGCTGGAGGAGGCCGGGGGGCGGGAGCGGCGGGTGCGGTTGCTGCCGTCCCGGGCCGGGGTGTATTTCCTGCTGGCGATGTGCTTGTTCCCGGAACTGGGCTACCTGGGGGTATGGGCGAAGCTGACCGCGGCGCTGGGCCCCCTGGGCCATCGGGCGCCGTCGGCGCGGGCGCTGGGGCTGCTTCGCCGGCGGATCGGGGCCGCGCCGCTGAGGGCACTGTTCATGCTGCTGGCCGGGCCGCTGGGGCAGCCTCGCATGCCCGGGGTCATGTTCTGCGGGTACCGGACGGTGTCCTTTGACGGCTGCCGGTCGGTCCGGGTGCCCGATACCGCGGCGAACCGGGCGTGGCTGGGCAAGCTGAACGCCGCGATGGGCCAGACCGGCTACCCGGCGCTCCAGCTGATGACGCTGGCGGAGACCGGGACGCGGGCGCTGATCGGCGCGGCCTTCGGCACGCCCGCCGAAGGCGAGACCGCCTGGGCCGCGAAGCTGCTGCCGCTACTGGATGAGACGATGCTGCTGCTCACCGACCGCGGCTTCGACGCCGGGAGCTTCCTGGCGGAGGTCGCCGCCACCGGAGCGCAGTTCCTGGCCCGGATGATCTCCACCCGCCGTCCCCCCGTGCTCGGCCGCCTGCCCGACGGGTCCGTCCTGGCGGTCATCGCCGGGGTGAAGGTCCGGATCATCACCGCGCACGTAACGGCGACCTGCCACGACGGCAGCACCTACGGCGGCCTGTACCGGCTGGCCACCACCTTGACCGACCACCGCGCCTTCCCCGCCGCCGCCTTGGTGCACCTGTATCACGAGCGCTGGGAGCACGAGGTCACCTACCTCGCGCTGCGCCACACCCTGCTGCGCGGCCGGGTCCTGCGCTCGGAAGACCCGGCCGGCATCGAACAGGAAATGTGGGCGCTGCTGGCCCTGTACCAGGCGCTGCGCACCGCCGTCACCGACGCCGTCCAGACCGCCCCCGGCACCGACCCCGACCGCGCCCCCTGGCAGCTCGCCGTGGAGACCGCCCGCAGCCTTGTCACCGGCGCCCGCAACATCACTGGCGGCGACACCGATCTGGCCGGCGACATCGGCCGCGCCGTCCTGGCCAGCCTCTACCCGCCCCGCCGGCCCCGAGTCTGCGTCCGCAAGGTCAAGTCCCCGCTCAGCCGCTGGCACCTGCACGCCCCCGGCAGACCCCGCGGCAACTGTCGCATCACTGCAATCACCACCATCATCACCGACACCCAGCTCCAGCGCACGCCCAGAAAACCGCGGACACGCCAGCCGAAATCCGTGACAAACACCAGCGGACCTTAACTTCCCGGCATTGTCCCTAGAGGATGCGGCGGCCGCCGCGCCGGCCAGGCGTTTCGACAGCTCCGCGCAGCGCTCGCTCAGCTCGGGCGGCCACAGCGGGGTGAACGGGATGCCGAGGTCCGCTAGGTGCAGGGCGATCATGTCCAGCCGGGAC
>DASXMU010000343.1:0-11589 GCA_036495485.1 Streptosporangiaceae bacterium | reverse complement strand
GCTCAGCGCAGCTTGCCGTAGGGCGCGGAGCGGGCGGACCGGCTGACGTGCTCGCGCAGGAAGTCCTCGAACGTGATACGGCCGTCGGCATGCCCGGGGGCCAGGTGACCGCCCGCCGCGTAACCACGGAACACCTTGCCCGGCACCCGGACGGTCAGCAGCGGGCGGCGGCGCCCGGTCGCGGTCAGCCACGCACGGGCGAGATCGGCCACCGGCCGTACCTGCGGGCCGCCGAAGTCGGCCGCCCGGCCAGCCGGATCGCCGAGCGCCAGCTCGCTGAGCCTGGCCGCGACATCACGGGTATCGACCGGCTGGAAGCTCACACCGGCCGGGATCATCAGCACCGGCAGCTTGGCCGCCAGTTGCAGCAGGTAGCAGATCAGATCATGGAACTGGGTGGCCCGCAGCACCGTCCAGGGCAGTCCGGACTCGCTGAGCTGCCGTTCGACCTCAAGCTTGATCCGGTAGTAGCCAAACGAAACCCGGTCAACGCCGACGATCGATATGTACACCAGGTGTGGCCTCCCGGCCGCCTTCGCCGCGTCGATCAGGTTGCGGGCCGCAGCCAGGTCACCGCGCGGCCGTCTCGGGTCGGACGCGCAGTGCACGATCACCGCCGCGTCCCTGACCGCCTCGCTCAGCCCCTCACCGGTGCGCAGATCATCGGTCGCCCAGCTCACCTCCGCCGGGTCGCCGTCACGCCGCGGGCGCCTGCTGAGCACGCGCACATCCGATCCAGCGGCGAGCAGCAGCCGCACGACATCGCGGCCGAGCGCGCCGGTCCCACCGGTCACCAGGATCGTTGCCATCAGGTTCACCACCCTCACCTCAGTATCCGCGCGGCGCCGCCCCAGCTTGGCGGTCAACCCCGCCGGACCAGCCGCCTGCCGCTGCGGACCCGCCGGTGTGCCTTGAGTGTGGCACCTTCGTCCCCAGAGAACGGGTGCACACACAGTAATGAGGACGGGTGCTCTTACCGCCGGGACACCAGGACCGGACGGCCGGCATCCGGCACCCCCTCCCGCGCGTTGTATTAGACGTGAGGATGGAACACTCCTTCGACTAGCGGGCAATAACTGGTTAATAGCCACCAGAGCCAGGTGGCAGAATCGGAACCGCTCAGTCAAGGACCGGGGCGTGATGGTCAGAGGGCAGAACGCAGATCGCCGGGAGGCCACGAGATTGGACACGCAGAGCGACTGCGGTGTCCTGCTGCGCCACTGGCGGATCACGGCCGGGCTAACCCAGGAGGAGCTCGCCGAGCGGGCCGGGCTGAGCGTGCGGACGATCCGGGCGCTGGAGCGGGGTGCCACCACCAGGCCCTACCGGCACTCGACCGACCGGCTGGCCGACGCCCTCGGGCTGGCCGACGCCGACCGGCAGGCGTTCACCCGGGCCGCCAGGCGGGCACCAGGGACCGCATGGCAGCCACCGGGCCGGCCGGTGCCCCGGCAGCTGCCCCCGCCGGTGCCCGGCTTCACCGGCCGGACGGCCGAGCTGAGGGCCCTGGCCGGGCTGCTTGACACCGATGGCATGTCGCCGGGCACCGTGGTGATCTCGGCGGCCGATGGCATGGCCGGCGTGGGCAGGACCGCGCTGGCGGTGCACTGGGCCCACCAGATCGCCGACGGCTTCCCCGACGGCCAGCTCTACGTCAACCTGCGCGGCGGCACTGCTGGCCAGGCCGCGGCCACGCCGCCCGAGGAGGCTCTCGCCACGTTCCTGCGGGCCATGGGCGTGGCCGCCGGGGACATCCCCGCCGACGGGCAGGAGCGGGCGGCCAGGTACCGCAGCATGCTGGCCGGACGGCAGGTGCTGGTGCTGCTCGGCAACGCCGGGTCGGCCGAGCAGGTCCGGCCGCTGCTGCCCGGCTCTCCGGCGTGTGTGGTCGTGGTGACCAGCCGCGACGTGCTGTCCGGGCTGGTCGCCAGGGACGGCGCCCGGCGGCTGGTGCTCGGCCCGATGTCCGCCGCCGACTCTGGCGCCCTGCTGACCAGGCTGATCGGTGACCGCGCGGCCGCCGATCCGGCCGCCACCGCCGCGCTGGCGGCCCGGTGTGACCGGCTGCCACTGGCCCTGCGGGTAGCCGCCGGGCTCGCGCTGGCCCACCCGGACGCCCCGCTGGCCGATCTGGCCAATGAGCTAGCCGATGAGCTGGCCGATGACCTGACCAGCCAGCACGAGCCCGGCGCGGCGGCAGCGGCCGTCTTCGCCGCGGCCCTGCGGCGCCTGGATCCGGCCATCGCCCGCACGTTCCTGCTGCTGTGCCGGTATCCGGGTCCCGGCATCGGCATCCCCGCCCTGGCGGCGCTCACCGGCGCGACCGTCAGGCAGGCAGGCCGCGCCGTGAAACTGCTGGAGCGCGCGCAGCTAATTCAGATGACTGGGCCTGACGGGATTGCCGTTCACGATCTCCTGAGCGACTATGCGAGAGAGCGTCACTCGCTGGGTGAGCCTGGCGCGGTGTCCCCCGCCACCGGTCAGCCTGAGCTCGCCCATACCGGGGGTTTGGCGATGCCGGGGCGCGAGTGACAAAGAGTTACGACTGAACCGGGAGATACTCAGGTCAGGGCCTGAGTTTGCAATGGTCTGGTGGGGATGGACACGGACCGTAGTGGGGGCTTCGGCGTGCTGCTGCGCCGCCGGCGGATGACGGCCGGGCTGACGCAGGAAGATCTTGCTGCGCGGACCGGGCTGAGCATCCGGGCGATCAGGGATCTGGAACGGGGCATCACCAGCCGCCCCTACCGCAACTCCATCGAGCGGCTGGCCGACGCGCTCGGCCTGGCCGACGACGGCAGGGCTGAGTTCATCAAGGCGGCCAGGCCGGTCAGCGAGGACGGCGATGCCACCCGGCAACCGCCGCCCGCCGGGCCGGTGCCATGGCAGTTGCCGGCCGCCGCGACGGACTTCACCGGCCGGTCGGCGGAGCTGACCACGCTGACCGAACTGCTGCAGACCGGCGGCGGCCCCCCGCTGGTGGTCTCGGCGGCCGGCGGGACCGCGGGGGTGGGCAAGACCGCGCTGGCCGTGCACTGGGCGCAGCAGGCCACCGGCCTGTTCCCCGACGGCCAGCTCTACGTGAACCTGCGCGGCTACGATCCCGGCCAGCCGATGCTGCCCACCGACGCGCTGGCCGGCTTTCTGCGCGCCCTGGGCGTGGCCGGCCAGGACATCCCGGCCGAACAGGATGACCGGGCGGCCCGCTACCGCGGCCTGCTGGCCGGCCGGCGGATGCTGGTGCTGCTGGACAACGCCGGATCGGCAGACCAGGTCAGGCCGCTGCTGCCCGGGTCAGGAACGTGTGCTGTGCTGGTGACCAGCAGGAACGCGCTGCCCGGCCTGACCGCCAGCGACGGCGCCCTGCGGCTCGACCTGGACCTGCTCCCCCCGTCCGACGCGGAGGCGCTGCTGACCAGGCTGATCGGTGACCGCGCCGCCGCCGACCCGGCCACCGTCACCGCCCTGGCCAGCCAGTGCGCGTGGCTGCCGCTGGCGCTGCGGGTCACCGCCGAACTGGCGGCCACCCGGCCGGCCGACCCACTGGCCAGCCTGGCCGCCGAGCTCACCGATCAGCAGTGGCGGCTAGACCCGCTGGCGGCAGGCGGCGACTCATCGACGGCGGCGGCGCTGACGGTGTTTTCCTGGTCCTACCAGCACCTCGACCCCGGTGCCGCCCGCACGTTCCGGCTGGCCGGCCTGCACCCCGGTCCCGACCTCGACCGCTACGCCGCCGCCGCGCTCACCGGCCGTCAGGCCGGTGAGGCTGACCAGGCCCTCGGCCGGCTGACCCGCGCGCACCTCATGCACGTCACCGCGCCGGGCCGGTATGGCCTGCACGATCTGCTGCGCGACTACGCCTGCGAGCTGACCGCCGTCCACGACGGCGAAAGTGAAGGCCAGGCGGCGCTGACCCGGCTGTTCGACCACTACCTGCACACCGCCGCCACCGCCATGGACGCGCTGTTCCCCGCCTTGCACAGCCGGCGGCCCCGGATCCCCCCGTCGGCCAGCCCTGCCCCGGCGGTGACCGATCCGGCCACCGCACAGGCCTGGCTGGACGCCGAGCGGGCCACCCTGGTCGCGGTCGCCGGGCACACCTCGGCGCGGGGCTGGCCAGGCCACGCCACCCGGCTGGCCGCCACCCTGATCGGCTATCTCGACACCGGGAACCACTTCCCCGAGGCCGTCACCGTTTGCGCCTGCGCCTGCCAGGCCGCCCGCGAGGCGGGCGACCGCGACGCCGAGGCCGCCGCGCTGAGCGGCCTGGCCCTCATCGATCTGCAGCGGGGCCGCAACCCGCGGGCCACCGGCTACCTCGAGCGGGCCCTGGCGCTGTACCAGGAGACCGGTGACCAGGCCGGCCAGGCCCGCTCGCTGCTCAACCTCGGGTTCACCGGCCTGCAGCAGGGCCGCTACCGGCTGGCCGTCGAGCACAGCCTGCAGGCCATCGACCTGTCCAGGGACACCACCGAATGGCGGATCCTGGCCCAGGGGCTGGCCAACCTGGGCCGCGCCGAACTGCGCCTGGGCCGCTACCTGGAGGCCATCAATCACAACCGGAAGGCGCAGGCGCTGTTCCGGCGTAACGGCGACCTGTCGGGGGTGGCCGAGACGCTGAACATCATCGGCGCTGCCAACCAGCGACAGGGCCGCCACCGGATGGCCGTCGAGCAGCACACGCAGGCCCTGGCCCTCTGCCACAAGACCGGCGACCGGGCCGGCCAGGCCGAGAGCCTGTTCCGGCTGGGCATCCTCGACCTGTGCCGGGACCGCTACCAGAAGGCCATCGACCACCACCGGCAGGCCCTGGCCATCTACCGTGAGATGGGCAAACCGGCCGCCGGGGCCTACCCGCTCACCTATCTCGGCGACGTCCACCTGCGGCAGGGTTACCACCGGCAGGCCATCAGGCACTATCAGGAAGCCCTGCCGCTGTTCCGCCAGTCCGGCGCGCTGGCCGGCCAGGCCGAGCTGCTCAACGGCCTCGGTGAAGCGCTGCTGGCCACCAGCAGGCCGGCCGGCGCCCGCACCCAGTACTCCGCCGCCCTCGCCCTGGCCACCGAGATCGGCGAGCAGTACGAGCAGGCCCGTGCGCACAACGGCCTGGGTCATGTCTGCCGTCTGGTCGGCAACCCCGCCCGTGCGCGCCTGCACTGGCGGTCGGCGTTCGCTCTCTACACCAGCCTCGCCACGCCCGAGGCCGAGCAGGTCCGCGCCCAGTTCGCCACCCTCCGGCCAGGAGCGCCAGGCCGCTCCGGGCGGCTGGCCTGACCCGGCACCGCCGCAGCAGGCACCGCCGCAGCAGGCACCGCCGCAGCGGGTACCGTCACAGCAGGCCGAGCAGCCAGCTGGGCCCGGTCACGGCGGCCCCGGCCGACTGGCAGCGGCGGCGCAGCTCACGGTCGGCGGTGACCACCAGCCGGCGGCCCTGCCCCGCCGCCTCCGCAGCGATCGTGTCATCACCCGAGCCCGGCGCCGCCACGACCCGCACGTGACCGGCCGGGCCAATGGCGGCCCGCCGTGCGGCTCCCTCGACGACGAACACGACCTGCGGGTACCACCGGGTCAGCGACGGCAGGCCCAGCGCGTCAGGCAGTGCGGCGAAGCCCCGCCCGGACAGCGACACCACCTCGCCGTGCAGCCGCTGCGCGGCACCGGCCCGGTCGCGCCACCAGCCGTCCGCCCGCGCGCCCATCACGTTCGCCACATCCACCACGATCGTGACCGGGACCAGCGCCCCGGCCAGCACCGGCCAGTCCGCGCCGAACCCGGGATGCAGCCGCAGCGCACCCACCTCGGCCACGTCCATCCAGCGGGCCTCGGTGATCTCCCGGCTGTCCGCACGCACCGGCAGCGGCTCCCGCGCCGCGGCCACGAACGTCTCGAACGACCAGCCGTCGCCATGCTCGTCGCGCAGCATGCCCTGGACGTCCACCCCGCCAGGTGCCAGGCCAGACTCCTCCTGCGCCTCACGCAGCGCGGCCGCCGCGGCGGGCTCCGCCAGGCCGCGTGCGCCGCCCGGCGGCGCCCAGGTGCCGCCGTGCTGCCCCCACCTGCTGCGACGGACCAGCAGCACCCGGCTGGAGCCGCCGCCGCCGGACGCCGGAACGTAGGCCAGCAGGCCGACTGCGCCGAACCGCCCCCAGTGCGTATGGCCACGGCCACAGCGCGCCCAGCCGTCTCCATCCTGCCTGGCCACACCCGGCATCCTAGGGGGTGTCCCGCAGATCTTCGGCGGCGCGGCCCGGCACCCAGACGGTGACCGGCGGCGTTGTCGTCGTCGCCAATAGCTCCGCTATGGGCTCCTCCTCCGCCTTGCCGGACGCCGCCTGGATCACCGCCCGCATCCACCAAGACCCACGGGACACCCCCTAGTTGTCCTTAAGCTGGGGCCTATGCCCGACGTAAAACAGACCGTCGCTCCCGTGCTGGCCGACATCCCAGGCCTGGCCATCATCACCGGCCGGCTCAGCAACCTGCCCGGCCACCGCACTGGCCCGCTGATCCTCGAGCTCGACCTGACCGACGGCCTGGCCGAAGACCCCGCGGCCGACCCGGTCTCCGCCCTGCTCAGCATGCGCCGGACCCGGCTCGACGACGTGCTCGACGGCCTGCGCCGGGCGCGCACCGACGACCGCGTCCGGGCGCTGCTGGTCAAGATCGGCGGTCGCAAGATCGGCCTTGGCCTGGTGCAGGAGCTGCGGGACGCGGTCACCGAGTTCGGCCGCAGCGGCAAGCTGACCGTCGCCTGGACCGAGACGTTCGGTGACTTCTCCGCGGGCAACCTGCCGTACTACCTGGCCACCGCGTTCAGCCGGATCGTCATGCAGCCATCCGGCGACCTGGGCCTGACCGGCATCTCGGTCGAGCACGTGTTCCTGCGTTCGGCCATGGACAAGCTCGGCGTGGGCTACGAGGTCGGCAAGCGGCACGAGTACAAGAACGCGCCCGACCAGTTCACCGAGTACGGCTTCACCGGCCCGGCCAGGGAGGCCAACGAGCGCCTGGCCACCTCGATCACCGGCCAGATCGTGACGGCCATCGCGGGCCGGCTCGGCATCGGGGAAAGCGAGGCCAGGGCGCTCATCGACCGCGGCCCGTTCTTCGCCAGCGAGGCGCTGGATCTGGGGCTGGTCGACGCGCTCGGCTACCGGGACGAGGTATACGCCTGGGTCCGCAAGCGGGCCGGGCGGGACGCCGTACTGCAGTACATCGGCCGCTACCGGCGCTCGCGCGGACTGGCCAAGCGGATGCGCGCGCTGCCCAACCCCAAGGAGCGGTTCGTCGCGCTCATCCACGCCTCCGGGCCCATCGGGCACGGCCGCAGCGGCCGGGGCCCGATGTCGGCCACCATGGGCTCGGACACCGTGACGGCCGCGCTGCGCACCGCGGCCAAGGACGAGCGGGTCAAGGCGATCCTGCTCCGGGTGAACAGCCCCGGTGGTTCCTACGTCGCCTCGGACGCCATCTGGCGCGAGGTGGTGCGGGCCCGCGGCAGGGGCAAGCCCGTCGTGGTGTCCATGGGCGATGTCGCCGCGTCCGGCGGCTACTTCATCTCGATGGCAGCCGACGTGATCGTGGCCCAGCCGGGCACGCTGACCGGCTCGATCGGCGTGTTCATGGCCAAGCCCGTGGTGCGGGAGCTGCTCGACCGCGCGGGCATCAGCACCGACTCCGTGGCCGAGGGCGCGCACGCGACGATGTTCGCGCCCACCCGCCCGTTCAGCGAGGACGAGTGGGACCGGGTCAACGGCTGGCTGGACCGGATCTACGCGGACTTCACCGGCAAGGTCGCCGCAGGCCGCGGGCTGACCGCCGCCCAGGTGGAGGAGGTGGCCCGCGGCCGGGTCTGGACCGGTGCCGACGCCCGGGAGCGCGGGCTGGTGGACGAGCTCGGCGGGCTCGAGATCGCGGCCGGGCACGCCCGCAGCCGGGCCGGCCTTCCCGCGAGCGCGCCACTGCGGGCCTACCCCCGGCTCAGCCCGCTGGACCGGCTGCGCCCGCCCGGCTCGAGCGACTACGCGTCCGCGGCATCGCCGCGCCCGGTGACCGCCTCGTTGCTGGCTGACGCCTGGGGCCCGGTGGCTGCCATAGCCGCCCGGGCTGGTTTCCCGCCGCTGGGCCCGCTGATGATGCCGGACACCATCTGGAAAATTGGGTAAAAGAAAGGACCCGGGCAGCCCGATCGCGCTCAGCGAGGCGCTCGCGGGGTATGCCAGCGGCGTCACGCTGGTCACGATCGCCGACGGCCGGGACGACATCGGGCTGACCGTGACCGCCTTCTGCCCGGTGTCGCTGGACCCGCCCCTGGTCCTGGTGTCGCTGCGGGCGGAGTCCTATCCGGCCGAGGTGCTGCGCCGCGACGACGGCCCCGGCGCGTTCGCGGTCACGCTGCTTGCGGCCGGGCAGCGGGCGCTGGCGGGCAGGTTCGCGGCGGCCGGCCGGCCCGGGGCCCGGCTGCTGCTCGACGGCGTGCCGGTGCGTCGCGGCGTCAGGTCGGCGGCGCTGATCCCGGAGGGCGGCCTGGCCGCACTGGATTGCCAGGCCGAGAGCCTCGTCCAGGCAGGCGATCACCTGCTGGTCACCGGCCGGGTTCTGGACATCCCTTATATGTCTGATTCAGCGGCACCTTTGGTCCGGTTCCGGGGCAGATATCCGGCTCTGGACGCAGGAATGTTATTCAAAACCTCCCACGAGGTTGAGAGGTTGCCACTGGTCAGACCCCAGTACCAAGATCACTTAGGTGTTTAGGACAATATTCCCGACCTGCGGGGTCTACCGAACCGCATTCGGAAGGTGGACCGAAACTCCCTCGACACGCCCCGGCGGCGGCGCGTTTCACCTGGCTTCTTCGGCTACCCTCACGGACATCGCGGGCGGCGATCCTTACTTCTGAGTGCGTTTTGCGCGTCTAGCGCAGCGTGCCAAACTGTGACCTGTGCCATCGTTGGAGGGTGACTTGATGACTGAGGCAGAGGAGGCTCCGCCGGGTGTGGACACCGCCACCCCGAGCGCCGCGCGGCTGTACGACTACTACCTTGGCGGCAGAAACAACTTCCCAGTCGACAGGACCGCGGGTGACCAGCTAAAGGTCGCGATGCCGGATCTCTACGACGCTGCCTGGGCCAACCGCGGCTTCCATCAGCGTTCGGCCCGCTGGATGGCCAAGGAGCACGGCATCCGCCAGTTCATTGACATCGGGTCCGGGCTGCCGACCCAGGGCAACACGCACCAGGCGGTCAAGAAGGATGCCAGAGATGTCGAGCCACGGGTCGTGTATGTGGACCACGACCCGATGGTGAAGGCCCTGGCCGACGGACTGCTCGCCGACGAGAAGCACACCGCGTTCATCCTCGCCGACATGCGGGACCCTGACGCGGTGTTCGGCAACGAGGAACTGCGGGCGCTGATCGACTTCAGCCAGCCGGTCGGGCTGTTAATGACAGCGGTGTTCCACTTCGTGGCCGACGGATCCGACCCGCAGGGCCTGGTCAAGCGGTACACCGACGCCCTGGCCCCGGGCAGCTACCTGGCACTCTCGCACGTGACCACCGACTGGCTCACCCCCCGCGCTGTGGAGGCGATGTACGAGACGTACAAGGACTCCCCGACCCCGCTCACCCTGCGCACGCGCGCGGAGATTCTGCGGCTCTTCGACGGGCTGGAACTGGTACCGCCCTACGGCGGCGCGGAGCCGGGCCTCAGCTACGTAGGTGTGTGGGGAGCCGAAGACCCCGAGGCGGCCGACGACGAGGGATCGCGGGTCCTCTTCTGCGGCGTCGCCAGACGCCCGTAGGAGTCACAGCATGAGCGCGGGGCGGCCATCACCGGCCAAGCCAACAGTGGAGGAGCTCGGCATCGATGTCGAGGCGCTGGAGTGGCAGCGCTCGGACGGCGGCACCGGCTCCGTCGAGATCGCGTTCGTCGGGGTCAAGCCGGTGCGTGACCTGGGCCACGGCGGTCCGGCCCCGGCTGGCCCGGCCCCGTCTGACACGGCACAGGGTGGCGGCGAGTGGGTCCTCCTGCGGGTCGCCGATGACCCGGCACGGCGCGTGCTCGTCTACGACCGGTTCGAGTGGGAGTGCTTCCTCGACGGGGTGAAGAACGGCGAGTTTGACGACGCTCAGTAACATCGGGCAATTTCGGCGAGTTACGGGCTAACTCATGCAATTTCCCTGGTAGGAAAGTTTCGGGTACCAAGGTAGCCGCTTCCAAGAAAAGGACATAACGGCTCATGTCGCCATGAGTCCGGCGTCGGCGTTGTATACCCGCTGTACACACTCTTGCGCACCCACGCAAATGCGTGGCAGATGCTTGCGGATGCGCAAGCATAACGGGTGAGCACCAGATCCCTGCCGCCGCTCATCGGGAGGTCCATAGCCTGGCGAAACACCACACAATGACCGCGCTGGCCAGCAAACCACTAACGGCACAATCTTTGTGATTCACAACTTAGGCACCGCTATACTGAAACCCTAACCCTGTCAAGGAGGAATGCGGATGAGCGACGAGGCTTATGGCGCCACAGTCGCGAAGCGCAAGCTGTCACGCCGCCTGGCGGAGCTCCGCAAGGGAACCGGGAGCACGGCGAACCAGATCTGCGACCTGCTTGACTGGGGCCGGGGCAAGGTCGGCCGGATGGAGGCCAACCAGTGGATACGCCCCGAGATGAGCGATATCCGCGATCTGTTGCGGATCTACGGTGTGACCGGGGTGGAGCACGACGAACTCCTGGACCTCACCTCTCGCGCCCGCGTCCGGGCCTGGTGGCGTGAGTACGCGGACATTTTCGAGAACGAGTTCCCCGGGTTCGAGAGCGACGCCACCAGAATCCGCGTTTTCATGCCTCTCCTCCTGCCCGGCCTGCTCCAAACGCCGGACTACACCCAGGCGTATATGCGAACCGGTTCCAGGCCACCTGCCTGGCGGAGGAAGGCGCTGGAGAGCCGCCAACGGCGACAGGAGATCCTCGACCGTACCGGTGGCACCGCGCCCAAACTGATCGCTGTGATCACCGAGGCGTCCCTGTTCTACCGATGGGGCAGCCGAGAGGACCGGCGCGAGCAGATCGAGCACCTCATCGCCGTGGGTAACCGGCCCAACGTAGAACTGCACATCCAGCGTTTCGCCGACGGGCCGGTAGCCGGGCTGGTCTCACCGATCAACATCTTCGACCTGCCCGAGGGAGAGCCGACCATGGTCTTCACAGAGACCGACTACACCATGGAGGAGGTAACCAAGCCAGCGCGCGTCGACGCCTACGCGCGGTCCTTCGCCCTAGCGGTCGATGCGTCGCTGGAACCGCACAATACAGCTCTTTACCTCTCAGAGATCGCCGAGAAACTGGAGTAAACCATGACCGACCTGTCTCAAGCTATCTGGCGTAAGGCCCGCCTCAGTGCGGACAACGGTGGTTGCGTGGAGATTGCCGCCAATCTTCCCGATGTCGTCGCCGTCCGTGACAGCAAACGCCCCGAAGGGGGGGCACACGTCGTCGAGCGCGCGGTGTTCGCCACGTTTCTGGCCGACGTGAAGGCAGGGCGCTACGATATTTAGTACTAAGACACTAAGTAGTGAATTAGTACT
>DASXMU010000342.1:0-17786 GCA_036495485.1 Streptosporangiaceae bacterium | reverse complement strand
GGCCGGGCCGCCGATGCGCGCCGATGCGCGCCGCAACCGGGAACGGCTGCTGGCGGCCGCGACCGCGGCATTCGGCGAGCACGGGGCCGAGGCGCCCCTCGAGGACATCGCCAAGCGGGCAGGGGTGGGGATCGGCACGCTCTACCGCCATTTCCCCACTCGCGGGGCGCTGCAGGAGAGCGTGTTCCGCAGTCAGGTAGACGGCGTCTGTGCCCGTGGACGGGATCTTGTCAACGATCCCGCTCCCGCCGACGCGCTGGACGCCTGGCTGCACGCCCTGGTCTCCTACCTCGCCACCAAGCGTGGCCTGTCCAAGGCCCTGATCGAAAGGCTCGGCCGGGACTCCGAGCTGATCTCCTCGTGCAGCCAGGTGATGCGCGAGACGGCGGCCAGCCTCCTCGAGCGTGCCCAGCGCGCGGGCGCGGTCCGTTCCGACGTATCCGCGATGGACATCATGCGCCTGGTGCACGGCATCGCCGTAGCCACCGAGCACGCCCCCGAGGAGACAGACCGCTTGATCTCCCTGATGTTCGACGGCCTGCGCGTGCCCGCGGGCCAGCCCTGCCCCAGGCCCGCCACCTGACCGAACTTCACGGTGCCGGGGAAGCGGGTGGCCCGGCAGCCCCCCGCTGGCCAAGGCCGCTAACGCCAGCTACCCCGTAACCCCGCAGCACCTGATGGACGGCGTGACGCGCCGTTAGCTCATCGGATCCAGTAAGAGCCGGGACGCTGCCGTCCCGGGCTGGTGGCCCGGGACGGCAGCGGATAGTTGGCGGTCAGCTAGCCGGTGCTAGAGGTTAGTGGCAGGAGACTGCCCTGGCTCACCGGGGCACTACCGGGTGGCGGGAGCACTCGCAAGATGCCCCAGCCGCCGGACTTGATGATCGAGCTCCGGCCCATGTTGTACTCGTAGTCGCCGGTGGCGCGGGTCGCCCCGCCCGCGCCGTTGACCAGGTAGGCGTCGAACGTCTCGCCGCCGACCACGGTACGGGCATCGATGATCTGGGTCCCGGTCAGCCCGTGGTCCAGCGGGAAGGCGTGGCCCGCCACCTGGAAGGAGATCATGGAGTCGCCGGAAGCGTCGGCCACCCGCCAGCGGATAGGATCGCCCGCGTAGGCTTCGAACAGCGGCGTGGCCGGATCACCTCCGATGACGGTGTCGCTCTTCTGCTGCCACAGCGGCGGATCGGTGGTTACATCTCCTTCCGTCTTGAAATTCGACTGCTGGCTGTAGTCGAGATAGGTGAAGGGGAATTCGGTGGGATACGGCATGACGTTGTGCGCCATGTCCGGTTCCCGGTCGCTGAAGATCGACGTGTACTCCCGGAACGGGGCGGGACCGCCATTGCCCGGGAAGATGTCCGCGGAGAGCCCAGACGAGATCGGTTTCCCGGTGAACGGGTCATCATAAACGGAACCGGTCGGCTCGGCGATGAGCGCGCCGTAGGCTCCGGCCCTCCAGGAGGACTCGTTGGCCAGGTTCAGGATCAGGTTGGTGCCCAGCTCCCTGTCCACGTAATAGACGTAGGTACGGGAGCCGCCGGGGGCCACGCTCGAGTCGGGATCGTACCCGATCGCGCCGCCGTACGACGCCTGCGGATCGTAGAGGACATTGCCGATGTTGAACCCCGCCCTGGTCGAGCCTGATCCCCAGGTCCAGGTGAAGTTGTCGGTCGGCAGGTCGTTTTTGAGGGTTATCTTCAGGCAGTCACCCGCATTGGCCCGGATGACGAGCGGCACAACCGGCTTCGTGCCCGCCTTGATGGCGGCCTCGTCGGAGGTGAGCGCGTACATCATGGCCCAGGAGCCGCCGGCGGCCGCATCGCTTTCGCCCGGCATCCCCTTATCGAAGGTGATCCCGTTGAAGATCGACACGTTATAAGAGCGGGTCGGTGCGCTGCTCGGGCAGACCGAGCCGCTGTCCGCGGGTGCGGCAGGCGGCGCCTGCCCGGTGTTGGTGAGTGTCGGGAACCCCGTCCCGGACGGTGGCGCCGTCCGGTCGGGCAGCGGTTCCAGTGCGTTGACCCCGGTGGTATGGAGCTTGTCCATCACCCGGAAGATGCCCCAGGCGCCGCTTTCCAGCTCCAGGCTGCGCCCGGAGTAGTAGAGGTAGTCCCCGGGGAACTTTCCGGCACCTCCCTGGAGTACGTAGTCCATCTTCTCGGAGATCCCGGCCGTGCCGGCGTCGGTCAGGACGCCGTTGGGGTTGAAGACCTCCTCAGCGAACCGGTGGCCGGTGATTCGCAGGTCGCCGACCATCTCATCCAGGCCGACCTGTCTTATCACCACCGGATCGCCCGTGTACGCCTTGAGCAACGGCGTCGCCGGATCACCGTGGGCCACCGACGAGAACACGTATGGATCGTTGGACGTGCCGATATTCGGACAGGTCTGGGCCTGGAATTCGGCGTCGGCACCCAGGCTGTAGTGACCGACCCCGTCCGGAACCTCCGCACCATTGATACCAGGACCATTGGTGGCGGTGTTGGGATCGCGGTCTGAGAGCGGCGCCGACCTGAGGTTGAAGCTGGACTGCTCGCAGTTCGGCGACGTGATGGTCGATGTGTTGCTGCCCACGATGCCCTCGTGCTGCCAGAGGATGTACTCGCGGAAGTCACCCTGCTCGCCGAAGCCGGCCGAGCCGGTGGTGTAGATGTCGGCGATCGGGCCGCTGAGGAGCGGCGCGCCGGTCTGCGGGTCGTGGAAGGTGGAGCCAGGAGGCTCCTCGATGAGGGCACCGAACAGGCCGTGGCCCCAGGAGTGTATCCCGTCCACGTGGTCGTGGAAGAACACGGTGCCGTTCTGAGAGTCCGCGTACCAGCGGTACTGCACGAACTCGACTCCGGTCTTCTCACCCGAGGCGTGGGCGTTCTGCAGTGGGTTGTTGAGCGTCAGCGTGTTGCCGTTGATCGCGGTGATCTTGGTGACGACCTCGGTGTCCACCTCTCCCTGGCCGACTTCGATGGAGATGCCCGGACGCAAATCGCTCGTGCTCGCCACCTGGATCTGGGTTGCCCCGGCCGGCGCGGCCGCGGTCAGCGTCGTCTCGCCCGGCGTCGTCCCGGGGATGTCGGGACGGACGGCGGTCTCGTAGTTCAGGCCGGTGATCACGCCGTCGGAGCCTTGCACGTCGAACTGCACGAAGTGGATGTGGATGTTGACTTCGCCGAACTGGTTGACATCGGGAGCCTGCGGGACCTTGGTGCCGGTCAGCTCGTTGGTGAGCGTCACGGCGTCGCAGTCACCGGCGTCGGTCCTGATGCCAAGCGGGTTCGGTGCCAGCGTGCCGGCCAGCGTCGCCGCCTTCTGCTGGTTGAGCACGAAGATCTCGCCGTTGTTGTCGACTTCGGGCGCGATCTTGACCCCGCCGGCGCCTACTCCTCCATTCGTTTCGGTGATGGGAACGGTCTCGGCGCTGATGTTGAAGGGGCGAACGGGCGAGTCAGCCGGGCAGATGCCGTCCGGACGGGTCGAGCTGGCCGTATCGCCGAGATACGGTGCCCCGTCGTGGCCGTTCGGCGAGAACGGCGGTCGCTGGCCGAAATGCGGCTGGAGCAGCGGGAAGGCAAGCCTGCCGTTGGCCGGGTCGAACAGGATCGGATCTCGTTGACCCGGGTTCGGTGCGGTGTAGTTGGCCCAGACAGTGGTGTCCTCGGGTTCATTAAGGTAGAGCGGGGCGCTCGCAGTACCTCCCTTGCTCCAGTTGTAGACCGTGGAGTCTTCCTGGTCGTTGCGGACTCCCTGCGGCGGGAGCTCGCTCTCGACCAGGGTCTCCAGCGAGATCTGGGTGCTCGGGTCGGTGAACTGGCTCTGCGGGACCACCGTCTTGCCGTTGATGACCTTGCCGATCAGGCCGGACGAGGTAACCCCGGTCGGCGCCGCCGTGCGGCCGGGCAACGTTGCCAGGTTGGCCTGGTTGGTGTTGAACACCCGCAGGTAGCCGACCATGCCATCGTCGTAGTGAGCCGCGATGTGACAGTGGTACAGGAAGTCGCCAGGGGACTGCTGGCAGCCGCCGCCGCCGCATTCAGTCTCGAGGCTGTAGCTCTCGCCGGGCTCGATCGTCTGCGAGTCGAGCCTGATCGAGTTCTTGGTGTTCGGCGGGTGCTTCTCCAGCCCGCCCCCGATGTCCGGGTTATCGGCGCCGGGGTTGCGCAGCCAGCGGATGGCACCGCCGTGCTCGTGGAACACGTGGCCCATCTCACTGCCGGCGTTGATCAGCCGGATCTTGTAGGGGTCGCCGACGTACATCTCCGGCCGGGGGGTGGCCATGTCGCCGTTGGTGTAGGCGCTGTAGTCCTGCGCCTCGTCGGGAGTAAGGCCGCGCTCCTCCTGGGTGTGCTCACGCGCGAAGAAGCACTCGCTGCGGTAGTTGATCGCCTTGCTGCAGGGCCGGTAGGCCGAGGTGAACGGGTCGACGAAGGGGACCTCGCACGTGCCATTGGCCAGGGGGACTTCCTGATTGGCCGCGCCCGCGCCCGGGATATTCGTGTCGCAGGTCGCCGTGGACGGCTCCAGGATCTGGCGGTAGTCCTCGTCCCCGATCTCGTGGAACAGCAGCGCGAACTCGCGGAAGGTAGGCTCGGGGGCGTTTTGGGTACCCTCGGTGGAGCCGGAGGGCATCTGGATGACAGCGTCCCAGCCGCTCTGCAACGGCTGGAGCGTGTGCGGGTCAAGGAACTGCGACCCCTTCGGCTCCGCGATGAGAGCGCCGAACAGGCCGTGGCCTTCGGTTTGCCGGTAGTCGCCGGTCGAGTGGAATACGTGCGCTCCCTCGCCGAGCGCGGGATCCATGTAGACCGTGTAGCTCGCCGTCTTCCCGGGCGCCGCGGTGTTGTCCGCGTTCTTGCCGACGTCGCTCGACACGTCATCGGCCGAGTTCGCGGCCGGCAAGCCGGTCACGTTCCAGGCGATATTCTGCGGCGGGGTCTGGGTCAGCGTCCCGTCCGCTGCGTTGTCTATGGATTGCACCCCGAACGTGGTCGAGTTGGTGAGGTTGATGGTGACACAGTCGCCCTCATGCGCGCGGATCACCAGTGGCTGGATCGGGTCCTGGTCCAGTCCGCTCGACACCTTCTGAGACGACTCCTCCGCCCGGACCGCGGAGATGTTGCTGGTGAGGGTGTACATGAACCCGTTCGGGTCATGTATGCCGTACCGGTTGAGCGGCATGTTGACGTTGATCGCCGAAACGTTGAACGTGTCGTGCGGCGCGCTGGCACACGGATTGGACGCGGCCGGGGTCGTGGCCGGGGTCGTGGTCGTGGCCGGCGTGGCCGGCACCGGGCGCACGCTGGCCACCGCCATCGTGGCGCCCGGACCGGCGAAGTAGGCCACAGCGGCCAGGGACGCCCCGACGGCGACGAACCGTGAGGGGCGTCTGGTGCCCGTGGCCCGCGGCGCCGGTCTGACCCGTCCCAGCAGCAGGAAGGCAGCCAGCAACAGCGGCAGCCCGGCCACCTGGCCGATCAGCGCGTCGCTGACGCTTCGCAGCACCTGGGCGGCCAGGGCAGGGTCAGCCGCTGACGGAGCCAGGCCTGGGATCGCCACGGCGCTGCCGGTGAAGAAGCCGCCGAGGACGGCCGTCGGCACGAACAGCACCATGAACGAGAGTGAGACCAGCCCGGCCCGGTTCAGCGCCGCGGCCAATCCGGGGGGCTGGTCAGGGTCGTGCCGGGGCGCGCGCCTGAGGCCGAGCCAGGCGGCCACCAGGGCAGCCGGAACCGAGAGCAGCATGTTGCGCGGCGCGTGCGCCAGGCCGCCTCCGGCCCGCCCGAACAGTGAGTCAATACTAAGCTGGAAGCCGACGGCACCCGTACTCAGCAGGAGCGCCAGCAACGCTATCTTCCAGCCCCGCCCCGAGCGCGGGGGGGCAGGTTTGCCGGGAAACGACATTTGTTCATCCCTCTCTGGCCAGCCCACTGAGCTGGCGAATAGGATCGACTGGCTTGGCGTAGAGGTGTGTGCTGGGCGCTTTCTACATGTGCATCCCGGCTGGTGCGGTTCCGATACTGACCGGGATAGCGGATGTGGTGCCATCGTGGGACCATTTAAGGGTCAGGTTCTTGCTGTCTTTGGCGGGAAGATCGAAATACATATCGATGGTCGTCCCGAAGCCGGGCTCGAGATATGCTGACGCCGGCTGAGAACTGTTACCCTGGCCGTCGACCTTCCAGGTCTTCCCGCCCGGGCCGGCCAGGCTGAAATCGGTGGTCGAGTACCACTGCACGGCGGAGCTTTTGTTGCTGAAGTTGACTTCGACCCGCAACCGGTTGTCGCCGACCTGCTGCATGCCGGGCATCTCGCTCGAGGGCATCGAGTACCCCTGAGCCTTCTGCCCAGCCGGCTGGCCGGTCATGGAGTCGTCCATCCATACCATCGCGCCGGTGGTGAGCGAGAGGCCGCCGGCCTGGTAGTGCGCCGCCTGGTGGGCGTTAGCCGAGGCCACCTGGCCCTGGAGCGAGCCAACGACCATCGCGCCGATTACCGCGGCGAGCACGGCAAGGGGCCCAGAGACCCAGCGCAAGCCGGGCAGCCGGGAGCGGGGGACGGCCCGGTCGTGGCCGGGCCGCAGCCGGTCAGCCAAGCGCGGTTTCAGTTCGTGGCTCTGGTCACTGACTCGGGCTTTTATCTGTTTGGCTCGCATTCCTGGTCCTTCCCATTGCCGGTTCGCGGCACGATGGGCCGCGCGGCGGCAGGACCCGGGCCGCGATGAAATGCACCGCAGGGGTTTCAGCCAACCAGCCGAATCATGCGGCGGATATAAGACACGTATAAGCGAACCTTATATTGAGGTCTGGCCGAAAGATATGGACGAAAAACCCTTAGTGGCACTCCCAGGGGTAACTATCCTTGGTAGGCCCCCCCAGGGCTAATTACCCCTTTAGGGCCTGTTGATAAAGGGGTTAGTGATCCTGGGCGGGCCTGATCGCATCAATGTGATTGCTGCTGCGCTGTGTGCCGGTGTGAAGCAGGCGGCCCCTGGTAGCCGAGAGGTGTCTGACCGGAAAATAGCGAAGCGATCTTCGTGCCTGCACAGCGTCCCTGGAGGGGATACCAGGACTAGCCTCGATCGGCCAGCCTTCTTGAGATCTGGTCACTGATTGTGCTGATGCCTGTTTTCGGGTGTGGTGTCTGTTTGGCTGGCGGGGTGGCAGCGTGGTGGTGTCCGGGATGCCCGGGGCGCACCGGCTCCGACCGCGCCGGGTGTGCCTCCTGCGGTGTCGCTGGGGCCCGCCCGGGGTTCCGCCCGGCCCCCGGCAGGCCGCCCGGGTTACATGCCGGGCGGCCTGTTCTCGTAGGGGGTGCTCAGCACGATGGTCGTCCGGGTGGACGCGTTCGCGGCGGACCGGATCTCCTGCAGCAGGTTCTCCAGCGCGACCGGCGAGGCGACCCGCACCTTGAGTATGTAGCTCTCCTCCCCCGCCACGCTGTGACAGGCCTCGATCTCCAGCAGATGCGCCAGGCGCTGCGGTGCGTCGTCGGGTGCGGAGGGATCGAACGGCTTGATCGAGACGAACGCGGTCAGCGGCAGGTCCAGGTCGTCAGCATTGATCAGTGCGGCGTAGCCGATGATGACACCGCGCCGTTCCAGGCGCCGTACCCGCTGGTGTGCTGCGGACACCGACAACCCGGTCTGCCTGGCCAGCTCGGTGAAGCTCATGCGCCCGTCCCGGGACAGCAGCGAGACGATCATGCGGTCGATCTCTTCCACGGGGTCACCGTACCGGTATCGCTCCTTCGTGCCGAATCATAAAGCCCGGTAACGTGCTTCACTCTTGAACGTGGCGGCACGGCGTGCTATCCAGAGGTTACGGGGGTTACGAACCACGGTTAAGACATTTCCGCGACAGGCGATGCCGCGTTAATAATGTCGGGCGCTGGTTCGGGGGGAGCGTTACCTGTGCTGTACGAACAGGTCATTGGGGCGGCAGCCCTGGTGGTTGGTGCCGTTTTGATCTGGGCCGGCCTGCCGAAAGCGATGCGCCCTGGCGTATTCGCGGCGCAGATCGCGGATTACGGCATCGTTCCCGTAGGTCTTACCAGGTTCCTCGCCCGGATGGTTTCTTCTTCCGAGCTGGCGTCGGGCATTATGCTGCTGGCCGGCCTCTTCGCGCCACCGTGGCTCAGGCAGGTGGGCGCGGCACTGGCGGCAGCATTGTTCATGCTGTTCCTGGGCGCTCTCGGCAGCGCGTATGCGCGCGGCCGGAATATAGCCTGCGCTTGCTTCGGGGGGAGCAGCACCGAACTCGAAACGGTCGGTGCGCACAGCATCGTGCGGACCGCGTTGCTGCTTGTGCTCGCCGCAGTAGCCGTCTTCCCCGCTTCCAGCGGCCGGCCGTTCGTCGTCGGCGGCCTGGCGGTGGTTCTGGCCGCACTCGTCGCCCTGGTCAGCGAGCTGACCCGGCTCCTGGGGCCGTTGCGGCGGGAGACCGCGGCCATCCTCGGACAGCTGACCGCGAGCCCCGCCGTTGCTGACCAGACCGGGCTTCCTTTGCCGGAAGCACACCCCATGGCAGTGAGGTGACCAGTGCTCATCCTAGAGGTGGCGGTGATCCTGCTAGGGATCCTGTCCGTACTGACCGCAGTGGCCGTGGTCGCTCTCATCCGGCAGGTAGGCGTGCTCCACCTGCGCATCCAGCCGGTCGCCGGGGCGACCGGGGTGGGCGGGCCAGCCTATGGCTCGGCCCTGAAGCTGCCGGCCGCGCTGGCGGAGCTGGCCCGCAGGCCCGCCGCGCGCTTCCTGATCGGCTTCGTGTCGCCGACGTGCGGGGTCTGTGAACCGCTCACCGGCGCATTCGGCCGCATCGCCAAGTCCGTCGGCGCGGATACCGCGGTGCTCCTCGTCATCGACGCGGACCAGCGGCAAGCGGACGAGTACGTCCGGGCCAAGAACGTGGGATTCCTGCCCTATCTCGCCGATCCGGTGAGCTTTGCCAGCAATGTGCCGGGGGCACCCTGGGCCATCGTCACGGATAAGTCGGGCCAGGTCATCGCGTCAGGCGGGGTGAACACCCTCGACAATGTCGAGGAGATGCTGGCCCAGGCCGACTACCTGATGGCCAACCCGCCGGCCCAGGCCGCCGTGGGGCATGGTTCCGGCGAAGGAAGCGCCGTGGGGCATGGTTCCGGCGGGGAAAGCGTTGCGGCCGGGAATCTGATCGTCCAGCCAGCGAAAGACGGTGTCAGCCATCATGTCCTTTGACGGTCTCTTTGAAAGCACCGCCAGGCGTGTTGGCAATCGCCTGACGAGGCGCAGCTTCATCGGGCGCGTGGCTCTGACGGTGTGCGCCGTGGGCGCGGGTGGCCTTGCGTCCGGGACAACACCGGCGCTTGCGATCGACTGCCCATGCGGGGTTTGCGGTGACAGCACGTCATGCGGCGGCTCCTTCGGTCATCCATGCCCGAGTTTCACCTGTCCCGGCGGCGCCTGGTACATGTGCACCTCGTATTGCGGCACCAAGTCCCTGACCAAATTCCAGGACTGCATGCTGAAACACAGCTGCCATACCTACTGTGGCCGCGATCACCGGCCGGGCTGCTACTACGAGTCGCCATATGGTTCGTGTGGTGGCCGGAATATTGTCTGGTGCCGGTCGGTCACCTGCCACAAATCGACGGAATGTTAATGAATGTTATTCACGACGCCGGTTTCGCCTGCCTTGGCCTGATCGTCGGGCTGGTGGCGTTGTGGTCTCCTTGAGGCCTGTCCATGGCTGCGGCCCTCCGGCCCGGCTCCCCCGCCGTGAGCGGGGAACGCCCGAATCCTGCTCGCCGCGTCATCGCGCTGCACGGAGCCGGCCTTCTCGCCGGGGCGGGCATCATGGGACTGCTGCTCGTTCTCGTCCGGGCGCTCATGGTTGGCGCGGGGCTGCGGTTCGCGCTCATCGTCCCTGCCGGGCTGGCCTTGGCAATTGCGCTCCTGCAGTGCGCCGGGCTTCCTGTCCCGCAGAGTTCCTGGCAGGTTCCCGAGTACTGGCGCCGGGCCATTGACGCCGATATCCTGCCCGTGGCCTACGGCGCGATCCTCGGTTTTGGTGTTTTCACCGCTGTGGTGGTCGGCGCCTTCTGGGTATTCCTGGCGGCCACCTTCCTCTACCCGGCACCGGTCGCCTTGGCCGGATGGCTGGCCTACGCCTGCGGGCGTGCCGCCGGATTCTGTCTCGCGCTTCCGGTGCGGCGGCTTGAACGAGTATTTCTCACCGCCCGCAAGCGAAGGGGGCTGATCCTCAGCACAACCCTTCTCGCTGCTCTGGTCGTATTCACATAGCGAATGGTAAGGAAGACGATGCTGACTCGGACAGCAACAGGAAACGGGTTCACCCTGAGCGTCAGATACCCATCGGCTGGCTGGGATTACGCACCGAGCGTGGTGCCCGCGCTGCGGTCCCCGCACGAGCTGTGCGCGATATCGAATCGCCGGTTGCGCAGGCAGCCCGTGGTGAGCGATGAGAATACGCCTGACGTTTCCGGTCTCGGCTCATCCGGCTATTTTATTTGGATATATTATGAAATAAAGAACGATCCGCTGATCGGCGACCCCGGGCGGCCACCGATTCCTGATTACAGCCGTTACTCATATCCCCTGGTGTACGGCGAGTCTCAGGTTTTCCCCAGGCAGCGGGACTACTCTTGGGGCATGAACCTCATCTGGCGGCGGGTGGGCCACAACCTCACCCCGGCACCGGCCCGCCCGGATGCTGCCGCGCTCACCGTCATGATCTGGGAGGGGGCGCGGGTGTCCGCCGGCGACCTGCGCGCCGCCGAGGCGATCGTGGCGTCGGTCAGCGTCACCCAGTCCCAGTAATATAACGAATTGATAACGCGCTTTACGCTCCCGTAACAGAGCGCGATCTCCTCTTACCCTGCCATGTGCCGCGCGGCTAGGCTCCGCGACCAGGAGCCCAGGAAGCCGCGCATTACGGAGCAAGCGGGAGCAAGCAATGGCGCAGATCGTCCTCGACAAGGTGGACAAGGTCTATTCAGGCGGCGTGAAGGCCGTGGACGGGCTGACGCTGGAGATCAGGGACGGCGAGTTCATGGTGCTCGTCGGCCCCTCGGGCTGCGGCAAGTCCACCGCGCTCAGGTCGATCGCCGGCCTCGAGGAGATCAGTGCCGGCACGATCACGATCGGCGAGCGGGTGGTGAACGACCTGCCGCCGAAGGACCGCGATATCGCCATGGTGTTCCAGAACTACGCCCTCTACCCGCACATGACCGTCGAGCAGAACCTGGCCTTCGGCCTGCAGCTCCGCAAGACCCCCAAGGACGAGATCAAGCGGCGGGTCACCGCGGCCGCCCGGATGCTGGGCCTGGAGCAGTACCTCAAGCGCAAGCCGGCCGCGCTGTCCGGTGGCCAGCGGCAGCGGGTGGCCATGGGCCGGGCGATCGTCCGCGAGCCGCAGGCCTTCCTGATGGACGAGCCGCTGTCCAACCTGGACGCCAAGCTGCGCGTGTCCATGCGGGCCTCGCTGAACCAGCTGCACGACCGGCTCGGCGTCACCACCGTCTACGTCACGCACGACCAGGTCGAAGCCATGACGCTCGGGCACCGGGTGTGCGTGCTCAGGGACGGCCGCCTGCAGCAGGTGGACACCCCGCAGAAGCTGTTCGACGGGCCGGTCAACCTGTTCGTGGCCGGCTTCATCGGCTCCCCCGCCATGAACTTCGTGACCGCCACCCTGGTCCGCGACGGCGGGCCCGCGGTCACCTTCGCCGAGTACAAGCTCGCGGTGCCGCCGTCCGTGCTTGACGGCAAGCCAGGCCTGGACACCTACTTCGGCCGGGAGGTCGTCCTCGGCATCCGCCCGTCGGACTTCGAAGACGCCAGTCTGGCCGACCCGGAGTGGTCCAGGATGGCGGTCAGCGCCGGGGTGACCGAGGAACTCGGCAGCGAGATCCACGTGATCTTCACGATCGACGCACCACCGGTTGAGCACGCCAGCATCGCCGAGGCGGCCAAGGGCGACGAGGGTGAGGACGAGGCCGCGGTCGCGCTGGCCGGCGGCAAGTCGCTGTGGACCGCCCGCGTCGCCGCCCGCAGCTCCGCCCGCCCCGGCAGCCCTATCGAGCTCGCCGTTGACACCAACAACCTGCACTTCTTCGACCCGGTGAGCGGCCTGTCCATCGGCCATCCCGAGGCGGACGCCACTGTCGCGGAGAAGACCGCGGAGAATGCCGAGCCAGCAGTCGGGTAGTAGCCGGAGCGCAACCGACGGACCTGACGGCAGGGGCCACGATGACTCAGATCGACACCACAGCGGAGATCGATGTCGTTATACACGGCGCGGAGACGACGGTCAGGATTCCGCTGGCAGATCAGGCCACCCAGGAGTGGTGCGCGCGCTACCAGGCCATGGCCCGCCGCGAGAACCTGCCAGCGCGGGCCGAAGACCATCCTGCCCGGGGCTGGATCCTCGTCGAGATGCCCAGCGGTGCCGACGGCCAGGAGGTCGTGGCCATGCTCGATGCCGCGCGGGACCTGATCGGCAAGGCCGACGCCACCGAAGAAGACCAGGACCCGGAGCAGACCGCCACGGCAGCCCGTGGCTGGTGGTCTGATCAGCACGACTGACCCTCCGCTGCTGGGCCTGACGCCCAATGGCAAGCAACTGTGGGTGGCCGGCGACGACAGCGGCGTCATAACGGTCATCAACACCACCACCGGCCGCCAGGTCGGCTCCAGCAACCTGGGCGGCAACGGCCCCAACTCAGGCGATGGACTCGACCCCACGGGTGTTGTCCTCACCACCACTCCCACCCCCGGGAGCTAAGCTCGCCGTTGCTCATCGGCGGCCCTGGGCCGGAGGCAGCGCTTCCTGGCCCAGGGGCGCGCGGCATTACTTCACCTGATGACCGGCTTCCAGCGGCGGGGCACCGACCGGGCAGTTGAACCGGCACTGCGGCTCCGCGGCAGGCTGGCCGGGCGACGGCTTGAGCACGTCGTTGTCGATGAACAGGGCAGACAGCACGGCACCGGCCGCGAGCAGGCCGGCGCAGATCAGCATCGCGGTGCGGAAGCCGGAAGCGAACGCCGCCGCACTGTGGTGCCCGCCGATGGCCAGCCCAACCGCGGCGGGCAGCCCGGCCACGGCCAGCAGCCCGGCCGACCGGGCGACCGCGTTGTTCACCCCGCTGGCCACCCCGGCATGCCTGGCGTCGGCGCTGGCCAGCACCGTGGCGGTCAGCGGTGCCACGGTAAGCGACAGCCCGGTGCCGAAGACGCAGATCGCCGGGAACACGTCGGCGAAGTAGGAGGCGTGCACCCCGGCCCGGGTCATCAGCAGCAGGCCCACCGCGCAGAGCAGCGTGCCGCCGGCCATCAGCCAGCGTGGGCCGGTTCGTTTGGCCAGCGCGCCGGCCCGGGAGGACAGCGCCAGCATCAGCAGGGTCGAGGGCAGCGTGGCCGTGCCCGCCTTCAGCGGCGAGAACCCGGACGCCACCTGAAGCTCCAGGATAAGCAGGAAGAACACGGCACCGAACGCGGCATACACCACGAAGGTCACCAGGTTCACGACCGTGAACTGCCGGGACGCGAAGACGTCCAGCGGCAGCATCGGCGGGGTGCTGCCCTCCCTCCTGGTACGACGGCGCTCCACGGTCACGAACCCCACGGCCGCGGCCACGCCGATGACCGCGGCCACCGCCACCCGGGCCACGGAGCCCTGACCCGGTGCCTCGATCAGCGCGTAGCTGATCCCGGCCAGGGCGAGCGCCGCGAGCCCGGCCCCGGTCACGTCGAACCGGCCGTGCGCCATGGGATCCCTGGTCTCCGGCACGTGCCGGGTGGCCACGGCCAGCACGACCGCGGCCAGCGGCAGGTTGAGCAGGAAGACCCAGCGCCAGCCGATGCCGCTGACGATCCAGCCGCCGAGCAGCGGGCCGGCCGCCCCGGCCACCCCGCCGAGGCCGGACCACGCCCCCACCGCCTGCGGCCGGTCGTCGGGCACGAAACTGGCCTGGATGATCGCCAGCGAGCCGGGGGTCAGCAGCGCGCCGCCGATCCCCTGCAGCGCCCGCGCCCCGATCAGCACGCCGATGCTGGGCGCCAGCCCGCACAGCGCCGAGGCCAGGGCGAACCAGATCACCCCGACGAGGAAGACCTTGCGCCGGCCCAGCCGGTCGCCGAGCGAGCCGCCGAGCAGGATCAGCCCGGCCAGCGTCAGCGTGTAGGCGGTAACCGTCCACTGCAGCCCGCCGAGTGAGGCGTGCAGTTCCCGGCCGATCGTCGGCAGGGCCACGTTGACAACGGTCCCGTCCAGCATGGCCATGCTGGATCCGAGGACCGTGGCGAGGATCACCCACCGCCCGGCCGGCTGGCCGAGCGTGACCGTCGCTGCGTCCTGCTGCTGTATTACCGTGACCCACCGCCCTTGCCCAGCCATCTGCCGATTACCATCCGCTGGATCTGGTTGGTCCCCTCCACGATCTGCATGGCCTTCGCTTCCCTGAAGAACCGCTCGGCCGGGAAGTCCTCGACGTAGCCGTAGCCGCCGAGAACCTGCACCGCGTCGGTGGTGACCCGCATCGCGGTGTCGCTGGCGAACAGCTTCGCCATGGCCGCCTGCGCGCTGAACTCCAGGCCCGCATCCTTGCGCCTGGCCGCTTCCAGGTAGAGGGCGCGGGACGCCTCGACCGCGGTGGCCATGTCGGCGAGCATGAACGAGACGCCCTGGAACTCGGCGATCGGCTTGCCGAACTGCTGGCGCTCGCGAGCGTAATTCACCGCGGTCTCCAGGGCCGCCCTGGCCAGGCCGGTCGAGCAGGCCGCAATCCCGAGCCGGCCCGAGTCCAGCGCGGACAGCGCCAGCGAGAACCCCTGCCCCTCGGCACCGACCAGGTGATCCCCGGCGACCCTGGCCGAGGAGAAGAGCATCTGCGCCGTCGTGGATCCGCGCATGCCCATCTTGTGCTCGGCCGGTGCCGCGGATACCCCGGCGGTCCCGGCCGGGACGTGGAAGCAGCTGATGCCACGGCTGCGCCCCGGCCCCTCGGAGTCGCCGGAGGTGCGGGCGAACAGGGTGTAGAAGTCGGCCTGGCCGGCGTGGGAGATCCAGGCCTTCACGCCGTCGATCAGGTAGCCGCCGTCATCCTGGGCCTGGGCACGGGTGCGCAGCGCCGCGGCGTCCGAGCCGCAGTGCGGCTCGGACAGGCAGTAGGCGCCGAGCAGGTCGCCGCCGAGCAGGGCCGGCAGCCAGCGCTCCTGCTGCTCCCTGGTGCCCGCCACGGCCAGCGGGAAGCAGGTGAGCGTGTGCACGCTCACCCCGAGCGCGACGGTCAGCCAGGCGCTGGCCAGATCCTCGACCACCCGCAGGTACACCTCATAGGGCTGCCCGCCGCCACCGAACTCCTCCGGGTAGGGCAGGCTGAGCAGGCCCGCCTTGCCCAGCGTGCGGAACGCCTGCCGCGGGAACGCCCCGGCCTTCTCCGCCGCATCAGCCGCCGGCCGCAGTTCGGAGTCCGCGATCTGCCTGGTGAGGTCGAGCAGTGCGCCGGCCTCCTCACCCAGGCCAGGCCTGGTGGCCATCAGCTGTCCACGACGATCAGCTCGCGGGTGACGTTGTTGACACGTTCGAAGCCGTCGTCGGTGCACACCACGATGTCCTCGATTCTCGCTCCGTGCGGCCCGGTATAGATTCCCGGCTCAACCGAGAATGCCATGCCGGGTTCCAGCGGCTCGGTGTTCCCGGTCACGATGTAGGGATCCTCGTGCGTTTCCAGGCCGATTCCGTGCCCGGTGCGGTGAAAGAAGTATTCGCCGAATCCGGCCCTGGTGATGGGCTCGCGCGCCGCCGCGTCGACCTGCTCCGCGGCAACGCCCGGCTTGACCGCCGTGCAGGCCGCCTCCTGCGCCTCCTTGAGCACCTGGTAATAGGCGGTGAAATCGGCGGGTGGCTGGCCGACCGCGTAGGTCCGGGTGCAGTCCGAGCAGTACCCGCTCGGCATCGTGCCGCCGATGTCCACCACGACCGCGTCACCGGCCTCGAGCACACGGCCGGACAGCTCGTGGTGCGGGCTCGCCGCGTTCGGCCCGGAGGCCACGATCGTGAAGTCGACCCTGGCGTGCCCCTCGGCCACGATCGCCTCGGCGATGTCCGCGCCTATCTCGCGCTCGGTCCGGCCGGGCCGCAGCCAGCCCGGAACCCTGGCGTGCACCCGGTCGATGGCCGCACCGGCCTCGCGCAGCGCGGCCACCTCGGCCGCGCTCTTACGCATCCGCAGGCCGCGCAGGGCCACGCTGGCCAGCACCAGCCGCGGCCCGGGCAGCCGGTCGCGGAAGCTGAGCAGCGTCATCGCCCACATCCGGTCGCTGACCCCGATGCTGGCCGCCTCGGTGGTGGCAGCCAGCCGGCCGGCGATCAGCAGGTAGGGATCGTCGGTCTCTTCCCAGGGGACCAGCTCCAGTCCCAGCGCGCCCGCGGGTGACGCCTGCGCGGCGGCGAGTTCGAGCCTGGGCACCACCAGGAAGGGATCGAGCCCGCTGCCGGTGGCGGGAACCACCAGGCAGGTGAGCCGCTCCAGCGGCATCGCCTCATAGCCGGTCACGTACCGCAGGTCAGGTCCGGGCGTGAGCAGCAGCGCCCCGATCCCGGCCGCCCGCGCCGCGGCCGCGGCCTGGCCGACCCGGCCGGCTGGGTACAGTTCCATTTCCGCGAAGTGAGTTCCCACCTGACAGCCCCAGTTCCCGTTCAGTGCGTTTTTCCGTTATGGCCATCCTGCCGCAGCCAGGTATGCACATATGCCTGGGGGCATGCACGGCATCATCGCTCCCGAGGACGATACCTGCGTGGTCGCCCTGCGGGTTCTGTAGCGGGCCGGCCAGGCTAGCCGGCGGCCAGCGCGTCACACATGCGGGGCAGCGAGGAGCCGAGACCCCACCGCTCACCGAGCCGCCCGATCGCGGCCGGATCGGCCGGGCTGGACGGCAGGTTGCCACCCAGCGGCGGCAGCGGCACGTCGGTGGCGACCCGGACCACGGGCAGTGCGGCGGTCAGGTAGTCCCGCGAGGCGGCCAGCTTGGCCCGGGGGCCTGCCGGGATCGACGCCGCGTACTTGTCCAGGGTGTCCAGGATCCCGTCGACCGAGCCGAACGAGCGGATCAGCGAGGCAGCCGTCTTGTCGCCCACCCCGGGCACGCCGGGCAGCCCGTCGCTCGGATCCCCGCGCAGCGTGGCGAAGTCGGCGTAGGCACGGCCGGGGATCTGGTACCGCTCGGTGATCGCGGCCTCGTCCACCACGTCCAGCTTGGTGAGCCCGCGCACGGTGTAGATCACCCGGATCTGGCGCTCATCCTCCACCACCTGGAACAGGTCCCGGTCGCCGGTCACCACGTCCACCGGGCCATCGGCCCGCGCGGCGAGGGTGCCGATCACGTCGTCGGCCTCGTACCCGGCGGCTCCGGCGATGGGGATCCCGGCCGTGGTGAGGACCTCCCGGATGACCGGCACCTGGACGCTGAGGCTGGGCGGGACGCTCTCGCCGCCGCCGTCCTCGGCCCGGTGCGCCTTGTAGGAGGGGATGGCGGCCACCCGGAAATGCGGCCGCCAGTCCACGTCCCAGCAGGCGATGAGCCGGTCCGGTGAGCGGCCGCGGACCAGCCGGGTGATCATGTCGAGCAGGCCCCGGATCGCGTTGACCGGCGTTCCGTCCGGCGCGGTCAGCGTCTCCGGCACGCCATAGAAGGCACGAAAGTAGAGCGAGGCGGTGTCCAGCAGCATCAGTGAGCCCACCCGGCCATCCTGCCACCGGCCGGGTGGGCTCGCCTCGCGACGTGCTCGATCGGGGCC
>DASXMU010000341.1:0-5661 GCA_036495485.1 Streptosporangiaceae bacterium | reverse complement strand
CGGCAAGCCGGACACGGGGGACACCGTGTTCCTGTTCAACGCCGACAACTCCAGCTTGTTCGACAACCCGCTCCAGTCGATGGGCACGTTCGTCAACGGCGTTGCCAAGTTCAGCGTGCCGCCCGGCAACTACTGGGCGGTCGGGGACTTCGTCCACAAGATCCCCAAGCGCCAGACCTTTGACGAGTACCTGGACGTGCTGCCGCAGTTCGCGGTCGGCAACGGCACGACGGTGCACCTCACCGCGCAGGCCGCGACCAGCGAACTCAAGATGGTGACGGCCAAGCCGGCGATGGAGCAGATCGCGACGTTCCAGCTCACCCGTTACGCGGCTGCGGGCCCGCCCGTGACCACCGGATGGATCGAGACCGACAACTCCCCGAACATCCCCGCTCCGTCGCTGTTCATCAGCCCGACGAAAACCAGCCCGGCCATTGGCAAGCTCGCCACGGCCACGACCGCACAGCTGGGCACCTCCACCTTCCCCGCGGGCAGCAAGTACGTGTATGGGGTGGGCTTCCAGTCCACCGGGACCATCCCGTCCCAGCGGCACGTGATCAGCCAGGCCAGCCTGGCCACGGTGCACGTGCGCTACTACTCGGCCGTCAAGTCGCTGGGCGTGGCCGGGACGTTCGCCTCGTTCCCGTTCCAGAATGCCTGCCCGCTCGGCGTCGCGGTGTTCTTCGGCGAGCAGTTCCCGGCCCAGCTGACCGAATACCTGGCCACCACCCCGCAACTGTCCTGGGAAACCCAGTACATCCTGAACTCGGGGCAGGACTTTTCGGGCGGTGAGGTCGGCGCGCCGCAGATTTACCTCCCCGGCCAGCACGTCACCGACAACCTGGGCGCCTACCCGCTGCACCCAGCCCCGAACTACGTGGTCGCCACCGTACCGGGAGCCGCGCCGGTGCAGGCATCGGCGAGCCGGGCCGGGAACACACTGCGGCTGTTCATGACCGCGTTCAGCGACAGCGTGCCCGGTCATGTCGGCCAGGGCACGTTCCCGCCGGTGAAGACCAGCGGCAGCTACGCGGTCACCGATAACGGCAAGCAGGTCGCTGGCGGGACGCTGAAGAACTTCTTCGGGCAGTTCTCCGCCTCGGCTCCGCTGAGCCGGGGCAGTTCCTTCGTCCAGCTCACGCTCAAGTCATCGGAGGCAGCGTCGCTGAACCCGCTGTCCACTGCGGCCAGCACCACCTGGATCTGGGAGTCATCACCTAAGCCGGGAGCCAAGCTGCCCGCCGGGTGGACCTGCCTGCCGGGTGGCCAGCTCGACACCGCCTGCTCGGTGGAGCCACTGCTGACGCTGCGGTACGGGGTCGTGGACGAGAGCCTGGGCGGGACGACCAGCCCGGGTCCGCAGGTGATCAAGCTGTCGGCCGGCCACCTGCAGCTTGCCAAGGGCTCGGAGATCACCAACGCGGCGCTCTCGGTGTCCTTCGACGGCGGCAAGACCTGGCACAAGGCCACGCTGACCGGCAGCAACGGCAGCTACGCGGCCTCGTTCAACGCCCCGGCGGACTCGCTCGTCTCGCTGCGGGCCACGGCCAGCGACCTGCAGGGCAGCCAGATCACCGAAACCATCACCAACGCCTACCAGGCCGCCTTCCACGGATGACCCCCCAGGAGTGACGACACGAGCAACCGTATGAGGTTGAGCAGACTCGCCACCCCGGCATGCGCCGCCCTGGCGATGGCTGGCGCGCTGGCCACCAGCGGCTTCACCGCCGCCGGGGCGGCTTCGACTACCTGTGCGTAGCAAGCAGCGCTACGGCGCGCCATCCGGCCTCGGCACCCCCAACGGCACCGGCGCCTTCTGAGAACTGCCCAGGGTGGGACACCCCTTCGTCCCACTCTGGGCACCCCCCTCGTGGTGTCGATGTGCCATCGACCGCCACCCCGTGGTGTCGAAGTGCCATCGACACCACGGGCCAGACCACGCTGAGCCCGAAGCGGTCCCTGATCAAGGTCAAGATGACCGATACCGAGCCAGCCAAGCTGAACCCGCTGTCCACCACGAACTCGACCGTCTGGAACTGGTGGTCGGCCCATGAAAGCGGCGCCACGCTGCCGTCCGGCTGGGCATGTGCCACCCGTCACCTCACCCGCTCGTGCGCGGTTCAGCCGCTGCTGACGCTCCGCTACGGCGTGGTGGGGGAGAACCTGTCCGGGGCGACCAGCCGGGGGCAACAGGTGGTCCATTTGTCCGTGGGGCACTTGCAGCTCGCCAAGGCGTCCAAGATCACCAGTGTCGCGGTGTCGGTGTCGTTCGACGGCGGCAAGACCTGGCACAAGGCCAGGATCACCGGGACTGGCGGCAGCTACGCGGCGGTTTTCAATGCCCCGGCGGGTGCGCTGGTGACGATGCGGACGGCCGCCACCGACGCGGCTGGCGGCTCGATCACCCAGACGATCACGGGTGCCTACAAGGTCGCTACGGGAGGGTCAGGAAAGCCGGGGTCGGCTGCGGCTATACGTACCCGGATCGAGCAGACGCGGTACCGGCTGGTGTCAGGCGCTGAGGCACTCCGGTGCTGGCGCGAACTCACGCTCGGGCTCCCGGTCGGGGCTCGTGCGCTCAATGCCGATCAGAAGCTGCTCATCGAGCACCGCGAGGATGCGCTTGAGCACCGGGATCGTCGGGATGTGGTCGCCGCCTTCGACCTTCGAGATGAACGAGTGCGAGGTGCCGGCCCGCTGGGCGACCTCCTGCTGGGTCAGATCTAGCTCGTAACGCCGCTCGCGGATGTGAGCAGCGATCCAATTTGCCTGGCGCAGCCTGCGGATAGCTTCGTACTCGTCTCGCGCCGCGCGGTACTCTCCGCTGCGGCGTGCGCGGTGCCTCGCTGCCTGGGCAACAACCTTGCCCTCAGGACTGATTGCTTCGTTCACGGCCACTAGTTTATCCATTTCAATAAGCAGAAGGTAGAGCTCGGCTTGCTGGGGGCGCGTCTTTCCCCGCTGCCCGTGGCGGTATCCTTCGGGTGGCATCCATCCGGCGTTTGAAGTCGGTCATCCGCTGCTCTACGCCAGCGACGCTCCGCCAACAGTGGGCGAGCTGATCGACGCCGGATGGCGGGCGATCGCCGCGTACGTCCAAAGCAATGCCCAGTTCCACGGGCACAACACCGACGACCCGGACGGCACGACCAGGCGCGGGTTCGAGCGCTTCTGGTGGTCTACCGCCGGACCCACACCGGGCCCGGAGGAGCGGGTGGTCGAGCGGCTGGCCATGGAGCAAATCTGGCCGCGCCTGCGGCCTGATCAAGGCGATCGGAATGCGTGGGCCACATCGTTTCGCCACTGACCGGCTGACCCTCGTCAAAGAGCAGCGCGAAGACAAATACGCCCGGTTCCGCCACCTCTTCGCCCGCGTGCGTCCCGACTATCTGGCCGTCCGGTTTAACGCGCTCACCCCGGCCCCGCTGCCCAGCCGCGACGACATCTTCACTTTCGCCGCCGACCACGGCGCGAGCGTGCTGATCAACAAGCCTCTCGCTCAGGGCTTGCTCACTGGCAAATACGATCCCACCCACTCGCCGTTCTTTGGCCCTGGTGATCACCGACTCCGCAAGGCCTGGTTCACCCCACAGGCTCTGCGCATCGTTCACGACGGCCTCCAACCCATCCAGGCCCGCTTCGGCGCCACTCCCGGCGAGCTGGCGCCAGTCATGATCGCCTACTGCTTGCACCGCGCTAGCAATTCCGCCGTGCTGGCTGGCTTCACTACGCCTGAGCAGGTTGGGCAGAACCTCACTCCGCCCGCTCATACATTGACAGCGGACGACGTGGCCTTCATCCGCGACACTGTAAGCACCATCCAGCAGCGACTGGACGCAACCGGAGAAGTGTTCCTCGACGAGCTGCCGGAGGTTCAGCCATGATCGATAACCGCCAGCTTTCGCTCCTTGCCACCCCGCCTGCCCGCTCGGCTGCCACTGGTACAGCCCGGCTGATGGTCTTCAACGCCCAGCACGCCGCGCCAGAGCGCGCCCGTCGCCAGGTCGCTTGGATCGCTGCCCAGGAAAATGCCGACCTCGTCGTGATCACCGAGGTCGGCGCAGGCCCCGGCGGGCACGCCCTCATCGAGGCGCTGGCCGAGCATGGGTACTTCTCGGTGCTAGCCGGCGAACCTGCGCCACCCGACTACCGAGCCGTGCTGGCTTCGCGTGGCCCACGTCTCTCCCCGGTCCCCTACGGCATTGACGTGTTCCCCTACCGAGGGCCATCCGCACGGGCGGACCTCGGCGGCCAGACCATCGGGTTGCTGGGGCTATATGTGCCCTCTCGCGGCCCCAAGCAGCGTCGCAACGAGAACAAGCGAGCCTTCCAAGGCGCAATCGCCAGAGCGCTGCCCAGCTTCCTCGCCCAGTTCAGTGGCCCGGTCATCGTCGCCGGCGATCTTAACGTCGTCGAGCCAGGCCACATCCCGCACTTGCCTGTCTTCGGCACCTGGGAGTACGACTTCTACCGCTCATTCGCCGAGGCCGGGATGATCGACGCTTACCGGGCCGTGTATCCCAACGGCAATGATCACAGTTGGTTCGGCCGCAGCGGAAACGGCTATCGCATCGACCACGTATTTGTGACCGCGTCTCATGCACCGCAGGTCCGTGACTGCAGCTACCTCCATGCCCCCCGACACGACGGCCTCACCGACCACGCCGTCATGACGCTCGCACTCGCAGTAAGCATAGGTAGCGCATGAGGTGGGCTCGGCACACACGCCACGTCATGTGGGCCACCTGTGCAGCCGCCGACGAAGACTGAGGTGCCGCCCGATTACTTCGACAAGTTGATCGATGCCCTGGACGCTCCCGCTGTGGAGAACGAGCCGCTGCGCAAAGCCGCGTCGCGAGCACCGTCGGTGGTTAATCAGGTGCCGTGACACTCCGTACAGGTCAGTCCTAAGTGCATGACCGCATTGTGCATGGCTGGCGGTCGGCTGCTTCCATCTCATACTCCAGGCAGGCAGCATGATCATGCGCGACGGCTCCGTAATTCTTCCAGCTCAGCGGATATGTCACCGACGTCCATAGGCTCGGCTGCGAGTATCCTGCGGGCCGCTGCTGACCGGCGGGGCTGCGTCGTCGGCAGCCCGCGATCGAGTGCTTCCCTGATGACGGCTGCGATGGACATTCCCCGCTGGCGGGCGAGCGCGTGTACACGCTCGTAACGCTCGTCATCGAGCAGCAGTTGCAGCCGATGAGTAAACATGCGCATACGTCAGTGTGCGCACATCAGATCAGGCTCCGGGCGTTACTGACCAAGTCGCTGCCGGCGTCCGGAAACGCAAGGCGGCTACGGGAGGGTGAGGATCTCGTGGCCGGTGTCGGTGACCAGGATGGTGTGCTCGAACTGGGCGGTGCGGCGGCGGTCCTTGGTGACCACGGTCCAGCCGTCGGGCCAGATGTCGTAGTCGATCGTGCCGAGGGTCAGCATCGGCTCGATGGTGAACGTCATCCCCGGTTCCATGATCGTGTCGCTGGCGGGGTCGTCGAAGTGCGGGACCACCAGGCCCGAGTGGAAGGTGGTGCCGATGCCGTGGCCGGTGAAGTCGCGGACCACGCCGTAGCCGAACCGCCGGGCGTACGACTCGATCACCCGGCCGATCACGTTGAGCTGCCGGCCGGGGGCGACGGCCTTGATCCCGCGCATCAT
>DASXMU010000340.1:0-15078 GCA_036495485.1 Streptosporangiaceae bacterium | reverse complement strand
AGATCCTCGAGCAGGATGTGCCCGCCGGCCAGGATGCCGGTGAGCACGAGTTCGAGCCCGAGCCGCCGCCCGACGACCGCCCGCTCCACCTCATCCAGGATCTCGGTGCACCGCTGAGCTGTCTGCGCGGGTGTGCGGGCTGCTGCCGTAGGGTGTCTTTCCGGCCCAGAAAGCTCCGTAGGGTGTCTTTCCGGCCCAGAAAGCTCGGTCATAGCTGCTCCAGTCGGTTGATCAGACGCTCGAGGGTGCGGCGGGGGATGCCGGGAAGCTGGCTGCCGCGCTGGTGGCTCGGTTCGGTAGCCGTAGGGTTTCTTTCCGGCATAGGAAGCTCCGTAGGGTGTCTTTCCGGCCCAGAAAGCTCAGCCTGGGCCGGGTCTATCCACTCCCACAGGTCGGCGTCCCGCGCGCCCCGGCACAGCAGCCGCCTGGCAGCGGCCGGATCGGAGTACAGGTTGACGCTGTGCCGCTCGGCGAGCCTGGCGGCCAGCAGGTGCTCGAGGGCTGGCCGCAGCCGCCTCTCGTAGGCGGCCCGCACTTCCACCCCGTCGCGCAGGTCGGACAGGTACCGCCAGTAACGGTAGGTGGATGAGCTGGAGGTGATGTCATCGCTGCCGCCCTCGATGTCCGGCGCGGCCTGGGCGGCCGGCAGCAGCCAGCGGGCGGTCACCAGCGCGAACACCGCCGCCCCTATGGCCACGATCGTCACCGCTTCCGGGCCGGCCAGGGCGTACCCGGCCACGGCGGCCACGATCACGATCGCGGCGGCGATGGTCAGCTCGGTGCGTGCGCTGCGCCACTGGCT
Organism: Streptosporangiaceae bacterium; assembly: GCA_036495485.1. Taxonomy (GTDB): domain Bacteria; phylum Actinomycetota; class Actinomycetes; order Streptosporangiales; family Streptosporangiaceae; genus PALSA-505. Next base: position 14,276 of record DASXMU010000340.1, on the reverse strand, counting down.
GGCCCGCTGCGCGCCGGCCGCGCCATCCTGCGGCGGGACGGGACCGCTCATGGCTGAGTCCCTGGTGCATCCGCCGCCGCGGCAGCGGGCCGGCGTCCGCGCAGGCCCGCTGCAATCTCGTTCAGCGCCTGCTCGGCCGCGTACCGCTGGCCCTGGCCCATCGGGTGGCTGGAGAACCTGGCCTCGTAGAACAGCGAGGTGAGCCCGGCCGCCGCGCCGCCGCGCACCAGGCCCGCCGTGGCGGCCTTGGCCAGCAATTCGTCCGGGGTGTCCGCGATGCCCCTGGCGGTGCCCGCGGAAGCCAGGCTGTGCTCCATAGCCAGGTAGCAGGCGATGATCGCGGCGCGGGTGTCGTCCACGTAGCGCATCGCGGCCCGGCCGGACTCGACCGCACCGCGCAGCTCGTCCGGTTCGCCGCCGAACTCACCGGGCGGCGCCTGGCGGGCAAGCCACGCGTGCCTGCGCCGTATCCGCAGCACACAGACCACCACGGCGGCCAGCAGGAGCAGGGCGAGCAGCCCATACAAGATGGCCGCCAGCGGTATGTCCAGCTTGTGCGGGGGCCTGGGCGGCGAGGCCAGCCGGGGCTTCGGCGTCGGCTGCAGCTCGTGCCGCCGCGGTGACGCGTTGCCCCGCAGCCGCACGCTACCCAGCAGGATGAGCGGGATCGCGATGAGCGCTGCGGTCAGCAGGTAGCTCAGTGCGGTGCGCAGCCTGGCGGCCACGAAGGCGCCCGGTTCCCCGCGCCGGCCGCGGACCTGGACCGTCACCAGCAAGGCTGCGAGCACGACCTCCAGCCCCCCGCCGATGACGACTCCATCGTGGTGATAGTGGCCGGTCCAGCCGGGAGCGACGGCCAGACCGCCAAGCCCGGTGAGGATCACGATGATCAGCAAGGCCAGCAGCACGAACCGGAGCACGCCCGGCTCGCCCGGCTGCCCCGGCATGTGGCTGCCGGAGCGTGGCCGGCCATCACCCGGACCCGGCTGGCCGCCCCGGCCCGGCTCTGCCCCCGAACCCGGCCAGCCGCCCGGGCCGGCCTGGCTGCCGCTGATCATGGCGAGCGCCCTTCCCCGGTTTACCCCCACGATAGTTTCCCGTATGAGACGGCCTCCCCCGCCACCGGGTTGCGGCGGTAACCATAACGTCTCGGCCACACTGTGCTTTATTCAGAATTCCGGCTCTTCAAAGAAACTCGTTTCGGTGCTGTGGTCGCCACCTGCACCGTGTCTGACTCAACGTTACGGTTCTTCAAGAAACCCACTCCGGTTGCCGTGGTCCCACCCGCACCGGCACTCGGGCAGGCCGAAACCGCCTGCCCTCGCTGGCCGGTCTTGAATCACCCTCACTGGTCGCTCGCCACGGTAAACCCGGAGGTCAGCGCGGGAACCGACGGCCTTGGCCGGTCCCGGAACGTACGGTGGCCAGCCAGTCGTTACAGAATCGAGGGAAAGATGTGGTTCAGTTAGCTTCGTAAGGCACGGCAGGGGCGCCAGACCCCTCCGAGAGAGGGAGTCGGAACATGGAACGCCGCCACCATGTAGGGCTCACGATCGGCGGGATCATCGTCGGGCTGATCGTGCTTGCCTGGCTTCCGTGGTATGTCGCCGCGCTGATCATCATCGCGGCCATCGCGATCCCGGCCGCCGCCTACCGGATGCTGGACCCCTCGCAGCGCCGCCGCCTCCGCAACTCCCGCCGCCGGTCGCTCGGCGGCTGACGATAGCGGCGGCTTACCCGGCGGGCCCGCTGGATCCAGGTCAGGCGCCTGCCTTGGCGGCGGCCTTCAGGCCCTGCTTGTAGGCGCGGACCCGGGCGAGGGACTTCTCGTCGACGATGTCGGCGACCGAGCGGTAGGCCGCCCTGTCACCGAACGAGCCCGCCGCCTCCCGCCAGCCCCTGGGCCGCACGCCCAGCTGCTTGCCGAGCAGGGCGACGAAGATCTGTGCCTTCTGCGGGCCGAACCCGGGCAGCCCGGACACCCGCTTGATCAGCTCCTGGCCGGACTTGGCGGTGGTCCAGATGGCCGCGGGGTCACCGTCGTAGCGGTCGGTGATCAGCCGGCCGAGCTCCTGCACACGGGCCGCCATGGCCCTCGGGTAACGGTGCAGCGCGGGGCGCTCCGCGAAGATCGCGGCGAACGCCTCGGGGTCGTACTCGGCCAGTTCCCTGGCGTCGGGCTCGTGCCCGAGCCGTTCGACCATGACGGAGGGCGAGCTGAACGCCTTCTCGATCGTCACCTGCTGATCGAGCAGCATCCCGATCAGCAGGGCCAGCGGGCTACGCGACAGCAGAGCGTTGGCTTCGTCGCCAACAGGCAGCGAGAGTGTCATCCCGTCCTCCGTCTCACCAGGCCCCCATCATCCACCATGACCAGGCCCGGCGTGACATCCGGCGGCCATGTTCCGCCCTGGTGAGAAGTGCTCTAAACGGCACCCAGGCGGCGGGAGGGACGGCTAGCTGAGCATCCCCGGGTAGAGCAGGGCGAGCTGGCCCGGGTAGGCGGCGATCAGCCGGAGCTCGTCGTCGGTGAGCGGCTTGCCGGTGGCCGCGCCGCACAGCTGCACCAGCTTGAACGTCAGCTCCTCATCGCTCACCTCGACGCCGAGGCTGTCCATGACATGCCGGAACCCCGCCTTGCCGCCGTACTCGCCGGTGAGCACCACCCGCCCCTCGCGAGCGTGCCAGTCGGCCGGGAACGGGCCGAGCGTCCCGTCGTCGTAGAGCTCGTAGTTCTCCCTGTTCTTCAGTGCCCCATCGGCGTGGATCCCGGACTCGTGGGCGAACGCGTTGCGGCCCACCCCGGGCTGGCCCTGGGGGAGGGGCTGGCCGAACGCATAGCTTGCCCACAGGCCGAGCCGCCGGGCCCAGGAGAGGTCTACCGGGTCGCCGATCGTGGCGCGGCCACCGGCGCCGAAGCCGTGCCTGAACGCCAGGATGCAGGACAGCAGGTCGGCGTTGCCCGCGCGCTCACCGATGCCGTTGACACAGGTGTTGACCCAGGCGTCCTGCCCGGCGTCGAGGTCACCGAACGCCCCGGACAGCGAGTTTGCCACGGCCATGCCAAGATCATTGTGGCAGTGCGTCTCGACCGGGATCGCAACGGCGCTGGCCAGCTTCGCGAACCGCTCGCGGATCCGCTCGGGCGTGTCACCGCCGATCGTGTCGCAGTAGCGAATCCGGCTGGCCCCGGCATCCTTGGCGGCGAGCGCGAACTCGAGCAGGAAGCCGTCGTCGGTGCGGGAGGCGTCCTCGGCGTTGACCCCGATGGTTTCCGCCCCGCCAGCCGCCGCCATCGCGACGGCGGCGGTCATCTGCGCGATGATCGCGCCGCGGTCCAGTTTGCCGCGGAACTTGTGCGCGATCATCTGGTCCGACGTGGAGATCGACAGGTTGTAGTGCCGCAGGCGCCCGGCCTGCGGGCCCGCCTCCGGCATGACGGAGAGAGCCGCTTCCACATCCGCGGTGACCGCCCGGCACCAGCCGGACAGCCGCAGCCCGCCGAACGCCCCCGCCTCGGCCAGCGCCACGTTCGCGCGGACGTAGGGCATCTCGTGGAACAGGTAGGGGAAGCCCATCTCCGACTGTGCCACACCCAGTTTGGCCAGAAAGAAATTGATCATCGTCTTGCCAAACTTGGACAGCCCGGTACGTGCGGTCTGAACCCCGTCGCGGTTGGTTACGTCAAGGAAGTGGATAACCGGCACAGAGACGTCCTCTCACGATTGACTGGATTCACCTTGACATGCCAAAACGACATGGATCAAGATTGATTAAAATCAACTAAGAGGGTTCTGGGAGCGAGATTCGTGCATGAGACCGAGGTCAGGACCGGCTGGATCACCGCGGAGGCGGCGGCAGAGCGGCTAGGTGTGAAGCGCGCCACGTTGTACGCCTACGTAAGCCGGGGCGTGCTGATGCGCAGGCGGGCCGCCGATGGCCGGGGGAGCCTGTTCGACCCCCGTGAGATCGAGAGACTCGCCCTGCGCGGCCGCCCCAGGCACGCGCCCAGCGGGGCTGAGCTGGTCATCGAGTCGGCCGTGACCGAGATCTCCGGCGAGCGGCTGAGCTACCGCGGCCACGAGGTCACCGCGCTCGCGGCCAGCCACAGCTTCGAGGACGTCGCCACCCTGCTGTGGACTGCGGACACGTCCCAGGAGCTTGACGATCCCGCCGCGCCGCCGCGCCCAGGCGAAGGACGATCAAGCGGCCGTGTCCCCCGTCCGCAGCGCGATCCCTGGCTCAGCAACGGACAGCCCCAGCGGCAGCACGTCAAGGACCCAGCAGCCCAGGCTCCCTGGCGTGCCACTGCGGCAGCGGTCGCGGCGGGCAGCGCGGCGCAGTCAGCCCTGCCACCCAGCGCGCTCCCGATAGAGCGGCTGCAGGTGATCGTCCCGGCGCTCGCCGCCACCGACCCGCTTCGCCTGCACCTGGCCGCCCCAGCCGTCATAGCCGCCGCCCAGGCCATGATCGCCGGAATGGTGGACTGCCTCCCAGCCCGCCGGCCACCAGCCCCGGCCGCCGGCCGGCCCTCCGCCGGCATCGCCGGCCGGTTGTGGGGGAAGCTGTGCCCGGTGCCGCCCGCTCCCGGGCTGCTTGGGGCGCTGCGGTCGGCGCTTGTGCTGCTGGCCGATCATGAGCTGGCCGCTTCCACGCTGGCGGCGCGGGTTGCCGCGTCCGTGCGGGCCGATCCGTACGCCGTGGTCGCGACCGGTCTCGGTGCGCTCGGCGGGCCGCTGCACGGCGGGGCCTCGCTCGGCGCCGAGGGCATGCTGGCGGCTGCGGCGACCCCGGCCGAGGTACCTGTGGTGGTGGGTGACCTGCTGCGCCGCACGGGCCGGGTGCCTGGCTTCGGGCACTTCCTGTACCCGGCCGGCGACCCGCGCGCCGTCTGCCTGCTCGGGCTTACCGGCCAGGCTGTTCCGGAGTCGCCACGGCTGGCGGTGGCCAGCGCGATCCTGGCCGAGATGCGGCGCCGCGCCCTGCCCGAGCCAAATATCGATTTTGCTCTCGCCGTACTGGCCGATGTCACTGGAATGATCACCGGTGCCGGTGAGGCGGTCTTCGCGGTGGCCCGCACGGCAGGCTGGATCGCACACGCCCTGGAGGAGTATGCGCGCAACGCCCCCCTCCGGCCCCGCGCCGTCTATACCGGGCCGCCGGCCAGGTAAGCCCGCCCCGCCCGGGGATCAGGTTTCGCCGCCGGGAATCGAAACCGGCCGGCTGGGCATTGTCCCTAGTGATCTGAGACGAGGAGAGGTCTGACATGTCCGTTCGGCGGCTCAACCACGCGGTGCTCTACGTCAGCGACGTGCCGCGCGCCGTAGCTTTTTACACCGAGGCGCTCGGCTTCGAGGTGAGCAACGTGTACCAGGGGAAGGCCGCGTTCCTGCGGGCCGCTGAGTCGGCGAACGACCACGATCTGGGTTTGTTCCAGGTCGATGGGGCCACCCTCGCCGAGGGACGGTATCTCGGGCTCTACCATCTCGCCTGGGAGGTCGGCACCCTGCAGGAACTGGCCGAGATCCGCGAGCGGCTGAGCCGGATGGGATCGCTGGTCGGCGCCAGCGATCACCGGGTGTCCAAGTCCCTCTACGCCAAGGACCCGGACGGCATCGAGTTCGAGGTGATGTGGCGGGTGCCGGCCCAGGACTGGGATCATGAGCTTGCGGCCGGTCCCGGAACCGGCCCGCTCGACCTGGACGAGGCGCTGTCCCGCTGGGGTGGCAAGGTGACCGGCGCAGCGGCCGGGTCGGCTACCTGACCGGCAGGGAGGCGACGGACGATGGGTGAGATCGACCTGGCAGCGATCACGGCGGAGCGCGACCGGCTGCGCTCGGAGCATCTGCATGCTGACCGCCCGGCCAGCGCGGCCCGCGGCGTGCACCACGTCGCGCTGCTGTCTGCCGACGTGGAGCGGACCATCCGGTTCTATCAGGATGTGCTCGAGTTCCCGCTGACCGAGATCTTCGAGAACCGCGACTACACCGGGTCGAACCACTTCTTCTTCGATCTTGGTAACGGCAACCTGCTCGCCTTCTTCGACTTCCCAGGGCTCGATCTTGGGCCGTATGCGGAGGTGCTCGGCGGGCTGCACCATATTGCGATCTCGGTGGAGCCGGAGCGGTGGGAGCATCTGCGCGGGAAGCTGGACGCGGCGGGAGTGGGATACCAGCTGGAAAGCGGGACGTCGATCTATTTCAGCGATCCCGATGGGGCCAGGCTCGAACTGATCGCTGACCGGCTGGGGGCCATGTACGGCGCTGAGGTCGGCTGAGGCATACAGCCAGCACCGGGGGACCGCACCCGCCCTTCCGGCGGCCGGCGGCGCCGGCCGGGCGAGCGGGTGGGCCCTGGGGTTACTGGGGAAGTCAGTCCTCGGCCGCTGGGGCCGATCCGGCCTCGATGGCCGCTGAGCCCTGCATGCGCTTGGCCGCCAGCCGGGTGGCCAGCAGCCTCGCGGTCGACATCGCCACGCCCATGGCCGCGGCCCAGCCGATCGCCTCGCCCAGCGCGACCTCCGGGTCCTCGGGGTGCGAGGGGGGCTCCCTGCCGATGATCCGCTTCCAGACCTTGGACATAACCTTGCGGGTGACGAACCCGGCCGCGGCGGCGGCGATTCCGCCGATGGCGCGGCTGGCGAAGTCTCCCCGCTTGTCTGCCATCAGAATGCCTCCTCGATGTGCCCCGGCGGCCGGCTGCGGTCACCAGATCATCCCACCTGGGCGCGATGGTAATGCTAGCGCGGCTACCCGGCCGGATGATCTCTAGTCCTGCCGGACCAGCGCCGCCCTGGACCGCTCGATCGCCTCGGCCAGGCTGCCCGGGTGCCGGGTGCACATCAGCAGGTATGGCCATTCCGCATCCGCGTCGGTGACCTCGACATACACGGACTCCCTGAGGTAGGGCCTGATCAGCAGGTATGCCCTCGGATCCGAACGGGGGCCGCGCATGGCCCTGGTCTGCGCCTGGTCGAGCGGCCTGACCTCACCGGCCGACGCCAGCGGCAGCCGCGCCGACCCGCGCCGGTACGTCCGCCCCGACGAGATCTGAGGCGGCCGCGAGGACCCGGCGCGCAGTTCGCCGGCGGCCACGCTGATCACGGCACCACCCCAGTGCAGCAGGGTCGCCGTGCAGATCAAAGCCAGCACGATATAGGTGACCACGCCAGCCCACAGGGGGAAGCCGGCGAACAGCTCGGTACCGAGGATGAGCACGCACATCGCGCTGATGAGCCACCAGGAGATGGGTACACGCAGCCGTTCGTGGTAGTCACGCATGGGACTACGGTAGTTGGTCAGATGGGATACAACATGACGCGGCTCAGATGGCGCGAGGTACGGGGGGCGGCACGCGGCTTGGCCACGGCTACCCATCGAGATGACGCGGGCACCGGGGAGCAGAACCGGCACCCGGCCGGGACAGCCACTGGCCCGCCGGGACCGGGCAGCCGCCCGTCCCGGCCGGCCAGCGAAAGCCACGCCGCCGGGCCGGGTGAGCACACCCCGCGGTGGCTGCAGCGGACGGCGGGCTGGGCCTGGCGGCTGCTCGTCATCGGCCTGCTGGTCTACGTGGCGGCCAGGATCGCCAGCGCCCTGCGCATCGTGGTGATTCCCTGCGTCGTCGCGCTGCTGCTCACCGCGCTGCTGCAGCCACTGTGCAGCTGGCTGAAGCGGCTGAAGTTCCCGGGCCTGCTGGCGGCCTGGTGCGTCCTCATCCTCACGATCGCGGTCATCGCGGGCCTGGGCACCTTGATCTACGTGCGGACGAGCGACGAGTACACGACCCTGCTCAGCGAGCTCACCCACACCGGCCACCAGTTGCAGAACTGGCTGGCCGGGCCGCCCTTCCACATCAAGCAGATGCGCCTGCAGCAGTTGCTCAAGAGCGCCGAGAACGAGCTGTCCGCGCACAAGTCGCTGGTGGCCGGCACGGTGCTGACCGGCGGCAAGTACGCCGTGGAGATCCTGGCGGGCATCGTCCTCACCCTGTTCGTGGGGTTCTTCCTGATCAAGGACGGCGACCGGATCTGGTCCTGGCTGACCGGGTTCTTCGCCCCGGAGCGGGCCGACCGGGCCGACCGGGCCGGGCGGGCCGCCTGGCTGGTCCTCGTGCACTACGTGCGGGGGTCGGTCCTGATCGCGGCGATCCACTCCGTGGTGATCGGCCTGACGCTGTGGTTCCTCGGCGTCCCGCTGGTGATCCCGCTCGCCGCCCTGGTCTTCCTGGCCGCCTTCGTCCCGCTGATCGGGATCCTGGTGGCCGGAGCGCTGGCCATCCTGGTGACCCTGGGCACCAAGGGCCTGGTCGCCGCGATCATCCTGCTTGTCGTGTTCGTGGTCGAAGACCAGCTCGACGGGCACCTGCTCCAGCCGCAGGTGGTGGGCCGCATCCTCCGGCTGCACCCGCTGGCGGTCATCCTCGTGCTGGCCGTGGGCGGGGTGCTGGCCGGCATCCCGGGAGCCGTGGTCGCCGTCCCCACCGCGGCGGCGATCGCCCGCGCCTGGCCCGAGCTGCGCAGCCCAGCGGATCCGGACACGCTTGCCCGGATCGAAGAAGAACGGCAGGACGAGCCGCACGAGGACAGCGGGCAGGCCGCCGAAGCGCTCGGTGAACAGCATGTCCCGATGTAAAGTCTGCGGGTGAGCGCTACCGGGGCCGGCTCCAATGGGCAGCCGGATGACGGCGCGGGGGTTGTTGAAGACCGGCCAGCGAGGGCAGGTGATTTTGGCCTGTCCGAGTGCCGGTGCAGGTGGCAGTGCGAGAACCAGGGTGGGTCTCTTGAAGAACCTGGAGCATTGAATTGAGTACCGTGGACATCCTGATCAGGAGGCTTGATCCGGGCGTGCCGCTGCCGGGGTACGCCCACCCGGGCGACGCGGGAGCCGATCTGGTAGCGGCCGCCGACGTGGAGCTCGCCCCCGGCCAGCGCGCGGTGGTGCCCACCGGGGTGGCGATCGCGCTGCCGGCCGGATATGCGGCGTTCGTGCACCCGCGGTCGGGGCTCGCGGCCAGACACGGGGTTACCCTCGTAAACGCACCCGGCACCGTGGACGCCGGTTACCGGGGCGAGATCAAGGTGACGATGCTGAACACGGATGCCACCCAGACGGTCCGCTTCCTGCGCGGTGACCGCATCGCGCAGCTGGTGATCCAGCGGGTGGAACGTGCCGTGTTCCACGAGGCCGCGATCCTTCCCGGGTCCGCCAGGGGAGATGGCGGCTTTGGCTCGACCGGCGGTCACGCCGGCGCCCTCCGCCCAGCCAGCAAACTAAAAGACACAGAAACGCGGAAGATTTGAAGCACGGAAGACCAGGGGAGCGCGGAAAGTTGTTCCGGCGGCGGCGTGACGCGGGCACGGGAAGGTCGATGCCAGCGGGCGGACCGGACCCTGAGCTCGATGACGAGGACGAGTTCGAAGACCCTGGCGGCGAGCTGCCCCGGGACGCAGGGGACGACCCCGGCGAGGACTCCTACCAGGGCCGCCACGCGGTGGCCGGCTACGGCGGCCAGCAGGCCGCCGGGGTGACCGGTTCCGGGCCCTGGGATTCGGCCGAAGCGTACCCGCAGCGGGACCGGGTCGACGTCGGCAGCCTGCTGATCCCGCTCGGCCCTGACTGGCAGGTCCACCTCGAGCCGAACGAGGAGCAGACCCAGTTCGTCCTGGCCAGCGTCACCGTCGACGGTGGCAAGCTGCAGATGCGGGCGCTCGCCGCGCCCAAGACCGCGGGGCTCTGGGATGACGAGCGGGCCGAGGTCGTCCAGGCGATCGGCAAGCTCGGCGGCCAGACGTGGGAGGCCGAAGGCCCGTTCGGGACCGAACTGCGCGCCCACGAGCCAGCCCAGCCGGGCAGCGGGGACTCCGGCCTGCAGTCGGCCCGCTACCTCGGCGTGGACGGGCCCCGGTGGCTGCTGTGCGCCAGGATCACCGGCCCGGCGGCCGACGACCCGCAGATCGCCAGGCCGCTGGAGGAGATCTTCGCCGACGTCGTGGTGGTGCGCGGCGACCACCCGGCCCCACCCCGCGACCAGCTCGAAATCCAGCTTCCGCCGGAGATGCGCGCGGCCCTCGCCGAGCAGGTGGCTCAGGCGCAGGCCGAAGCCGAGGCCGGGCAGCGCCGCCAGTACCCCAGCCCGTTCGAGCGCGGCCCGGAGATCACCGAAACCCGCTGACCCCACGGCCGGGCCGGCGAACCCCGCTCGCCGGTCAGGTTCCTGACAAGAGCTCTGCCAGCTGGTCTTCGACGTCTTCGTTGGTGACGAAGAGGAGCTCGTCGCCGGCTTCGAGCGGATCGTCGTCGTGCGGCACGATGACCCTGCCCTCGCGCAGGATGGCGACCAGGGCCGTGTCGACCGGCCAGTCGATGTCGCCGACCCGCTGCCCGGACAGTGGGGCGTCCGAGGCCATGGTCAGCTCGACGAGGTTGGCGTCGCTCTGCCGGAACGTCATCAGCCGGACCAGGTCACCGACGCTGACCGCCTCCTCGACCAGAGCCGAAAGGAGCCGGGGCGTGGACACAGCCACGTCGATGCCCCAGGACTCGTTGAACAGCCACTCGTTCTTCGGGTGGTTCACCCGGGCGACGACCCGCGGCACCCCGTACTCGGTCTTGGCCAGCAGCGAGACGACCAGGTTCGCCTTGTCGTCGCCGGTGGCGCAGATGACCACATTGCAGCGCTGCAGCCCGGCGTCGTCCAGCGAGGAGATCTCGCAGGCGTCGGCCAGCAGCCACTCGGCCCTGGGCACGCTGTCCACCTTGATGGACCTGGGGTTCTTGTCGATCAGCAGGACCTCGTGGCCGTTTTCGAGCAGCTCGATGGCGATGGACTTGCCCACCGACCCGGCTCCGGCGATCGCGACCCGCATCAGTGGCCTCCCTCGGACCGCTTGGCGAACACTGCGGCGATCCGTTCCAGGTCGCTTTCCACGGCTATCACGTGCACCAGGTCACCCTCCTGGAGCACGGTGGCGGGCTCGGGCAGCAGCGCCTGGCCGAGTCTGGAGATGAACGCGACCCGGGCGCCGGTGGACTGCTCCAGCAGCTTCACCTTCTCGCCGAGCCACCGGTCGGAGTAGGCGACCTCGGCCAGCACGACCTTCCCCGTCGGGTCCCGCCACAGCGACTCCGCCCCGTCCGGCAGCAGCGTGCGCAGCATCTGGTCGGCGGTCCACCGCACGGTCGCGACCGTCGGGATGCCCAGCCGCTGGTAGACCTCGGCCCGGCGGGGATCGTAGATCCGCGCCGCGACCCGGTCCACTCCGAACGACTCCCGCGCCACCCGGGCGGAGATGATGTTGGAGTTGTCACCGCTGCTCACCGCCGCGAACGCATCGGCTTCCTCGATGCCCGCCTCGATGAGCACGTCCCGGTCGAACCCGTAGCCGGTGATCTTCCTGCCCTTGAAACCCGAGCGGAGCTTGCGGAAGGCGTCCACGTCCTGGTCGATGACGGCTACCGAGTGGCCCTGATCCTCGAGAATGTGGGCAAGCGTCGACCCGACACGGCCACAGCCCATGATCACGATATGCACGGCTGTCCCCTCCGGCGATTGCGCTGCCCGCCAACGGTAGTCCCTACTGCCCGGTGAACGGTATTCCCTCCGGCCGGGTGGCTGAGACGCGGATACCGGATCTCGCGTTCTGTCATAGGCTGCACATCCGTGGATGATCTCGATGACAAAGATTTCTGATCAACGGAAAGGTCCCGGGCTGGACCACGTGCTCGAGCTGACCGTGACGGAGGTGGCGCACGGCGGCTGGTGCGTGGCCCGGATCACCGGTGTCGGCCCGCAAGATCAGGACCGGGGCAAGGTCGTGTTCGTCCGGCACGCCCTCCCCGGCGAGCGGATCCGGGCCAAGCTGACGAGCAGCACGTCCCGGTTCGCCCGGGCGGACGCCATCGAGATCCTGGAGCCCTCGGCCGACCGGGTGGAGCCCCCCTGCCGCTACGCCCGGCCAGGCGGCTGCGGCGGCTGCGACCTCCAGCACGCGGCCCCGGCCGCGCAGCGCGCCCTGAAGGCTCAGGTCGTCGCCCAGCAACTCCGCCGCATCGCCGGAATCGACCGCGAGGTCGAGGTCGAGGCGCTGCCCGGTCCCGAAGCCGGACCCGGTCTGGGCTGGCGCACCAGGGTCGGCTTCGCCGTAAGCTCCGGCGGGCTGGCCGGCCTGCGCAAGCACCGCTCACGCGAGGTCGCCGCCATCGACGACTGCCTCATCGCCCACCCGCTGGTCCGCGAGGCCGGGATCCTGCAGCAGCGCTGGCCCGGCGCCCAGTCGGTCGAAGTGGCCGTTTCCCCCGCCTCAGGGGAACGATCGGTGACGGTGAAGGGACCGGCCCGCATCGCCCAGCCGGGCCGCCGCTCCCTCACCCAGCATGCCGCCGGCCGGACCTGGCGGGTCAGCAACGGCGTCTTCTGGCAGGGGCACCCGGCCGCCGCGGACACACTGGCTGCGGCTGTGCTGGCCGCCCTTGACGCGCAGCCCGCCGACGCCGCGCTCGACCTGTACTGCGGCGCCGGCCTGTTCGCCGGTGTTCTGGCCGGGGCGGTGGGCCCGTCCGGGCTGGTCACCGGGATAGAGTCCGAGGTCGCGGCGGTACGCGACGCCCGTAAGAACCTGGCCGCCTTCCCGCAGGTCCGGATCCACCGGGGTGACGCCACCGACGTCCTGGAGCAGCGCGGCCTGGCCGGCGCGACCCTGGCCGTTCTGGACCCGCCCAGGACAGGAGCCACCCCCCGGCTGATCGAACTGCTCGCCGACCCCAGCGGCCCGCTGCGCCGGATCGCCTACGTCTCCTGCGACCCGGCCACCCTGGCCCGCGACATCGCCGCCTTCGCCGCCCTCGGCTGGCAGCTCACCGCCCTGCGCGCCTTCGACACCTTCCCCATGACCCACCACATCGAATGCCTGGCCACCCTGACCCGCAGCTAGCGCGTGTTACCCCGCAGCCAGGGTCAGTTAACCGATGCCAGCGCAGGGGACCGTTCGGTTATACGAAAAGATTTAGGCATGAGACTGCGGATCTTTACCGAACCACAACAAGGGGCCAGCTACGCGACGCTGCGGCGGGTGGCGCAGGCGGCCGAGGAGCTTGGCTTCGACGCGTTCTTCCGCTCTGACCACTATCTGCGCATGGGCGAGGGCAGCGGGCTGCCCGGGCCGACCGACGCGTGGGTGACGCTGGGCGCGCTGGCCGTAGAGACGAGCCGGATCCGGCTCGGCACGCTGATGAGCCCGGTGACGTTCCGGCTGCCGGGGCCGCTGGCCATCGCCGTGGCCCAGGTGGACCAGATGAGCGGCGGGCGGGTGGAGCTGGGGCTGGGCACCGGGTGGTTCGGCGCCGAGCATGCGGCGTACGGGATCCCGTTCCCGCCGGTGGGGGAGCGGTTCAGCATGCTGGAAGAGCAGCTTGCGGTCGTCACCGGGCTGTGGGCGGCGCCGGGCGGGCAGACGTTCAGCTGTGATGGGCCGCACTACAAGGTGACCGAATCCCCGGGGCTGCCCAAGCCCGTGCAGCGGCCACGGCCACCGGTGCTGATCGGCGGCGCCGGGCCACGCCGGACCCCGCGGCTGGCCGCAGCGTATGCCGACGAGTACAACGTGCCATTTTGCAGTGTGGCGGATTCGGCGGCCGCGATCGGGCGGGTGCGCGAGGCGTGCGCGGCGGCCGGGCGGCCCGAAGGGTCGATGCGCTACTCGGTGGCCCAGGTTACCTGCTGTGGCCGCGACGAGGCAGAGCTGCTGCGGCGGGCCGATGCTATCGGGAGGCCGCTTGACGAGCTGCGCACGCGCGGGCTGGCCGGGACGCCCGCCGAGGTGGTGGACCGGCTCGGGCGGTTCGGTGCGGCCGGGGCGGACGGTGCCTACCTGCAGATCCTCGACCTGCACGATCTTGAGCAGCTGGAGCTTATCGCGGCCGAGGTGCTGCCCCAGGTTGCCTGACATGCTGCGGGATTCGCCGGTGATCTCCAGGTTTGCGGCGCGGGGCGATGAGTGCCATGGTGAATCGGTGGCTCCAGCCGCCCCTATGCCCCAGAAAGCCAGGCTTGTCGTGGTCCTGGCCATCGCCGGTGCGATCCCGCTGACCGCCGGGGTGCTGATCTGGGTCATCGGCTCGGTCATGGGCGTGGGGTTCCACGGCGGCTGGAGCAGTGTGGCCGGCGCCGGCCGGGTGATCGCGCTCGCCGGGCTGCTGCTCGGCCTGGTCATGATCGTCCTCGCCGCCTCGGGGCGGGGTGAGACGATGCGCGCACGGCCGCGCCGGGCCAGCCGCACT
>DASXMU010000339.1:0-26314 GCA_036495485.1 Streptosporangiaceae bacterium | reverse complement strand
GACCGCTACCAGGAGTTCTGCGCGACTCACCTGGCGCACGTCGATGAGATCGTGCTCGACTGGGTAGCCGGGCCCGATTTCGACCGGCTGCTTGTCGACACTGTGCGCTCCACCTACCCGGCCCACGAGCACGAGAAGTTCGTCGCGCACCTGCGCGGCCTGCTCGGCCTCTGGGCCCGCGACGAGGCAGCCCGCCTGCGCACTACCTGACCAGGCGCTTGGCGCAGGACAGGCGGCATGCGAATGTATAGACATGGGCCGTGAGATTCAGGCGATCAAGTTCACCGGTGAGGACCGGCGGCTGTACCGGGAGAAGGTGCGACGCTCGCTGGACGCGCTCGCCCGGATGCTGCGCGAGCACCGGTTCGAGGACAACCCGGCCCAGGTGGGCCAGGAGATCGAACTGAACCTGGTCGACTCCGAGGCCATGCCGTCCATGCGCAACGCCGAGGTGCTTGACGCGATCGCGGACCCGGCCTGGGGCGTCGAGGTCGGGCAGTTCAACCTGGAGATCAACGTGCCGCCAAGGCGGCTGGCCGGAGACGCGCTCGCCGAGCTGGAGCGGGTGGTCAGGGACGACCTCAACGCCGGTGACCAGAAGGCCCGCGGCACCGGGACCAGGCTGGTGATGGTCGGCATCCTGCCGACGCTGCAGAAGCAGGACGTGCACCTGGGCACGCTCACGGCCAGCAGGAGGTTCCGCGTGCTCAACGAGCAGATCTTCGGCGCGCGGGGCGAGGACATGCGGATCTCCATCGACGGCGCCGAGAAGCTGCTCACCCACACCGACAGCATCACCCCCGAGGCCGCCTGCACGAGCCTCCAGCTGCACCTGCAGGTCAGCCCGGAGAACTTCGCGAACTACTGGAACGCCGCGCAGGCGGCCGCCGCCGTCCAGGTGGCGCTCGGTGCCAACTCACCGTTCCTGTTCGGCAAGCAGCTATGGCACGAGACCAGGATCACGCTGTTCGAGCAGGCCACCGACACCCGGCCGGACGAGCTGAAGGAACAGGGCGTGCGGCCGCGGGTGTGGTTCGGCGAGCGCTGGATCACCTCGGTGTTCGACCTGTTCGAGGAGAACCTGCGGTACTTCCCCGCGCTGCTGCCGATCTGCGAGGACGAGGACCCGCTGGCCGTGCTCGACGCCGGCGCCTACCCCCTCCTGGCCGAGATGTGCCTGCACAACGGGACGGTCTACCGCTGGAACCGGCCCATCTACGCGATCGTCGAGGGCATGCCGCACCTTCGGGTGGAGAACCGGGTTCTCCCGGCCGGCCCGTCGGTCGCGGACGTGATGGCGAACACGGCGTTCTACTACGGGCTGGTGCGCACCCTGGCCGAGGCACAGCGGCCGATCTGGACCCAGATGTCGTTCAACGCCGCGGGAGAGAACCTGCACGAGGCCGCCAGGCGCGGCCTCGACGCGCATCTGTACTGGCCGGGGCTCGGTGAGGTGCCCGTTGCCGACCTTGTGCTGCGCCGCCTGCTGCCGATGGCCCGGGAGGGGCTCAGCCGCTGGGGTGTCCACTCCGCCCACGCCGACCGGCTGCTTGGTTTCATCGAGCAGCGCTGCCTCACCGGCCAGACCGGTGCGGCCTGGCAGATCGCCACGGTGTCGGCGCTGACCCGCAACGGCGCCGCCGGCCGCCAGGAGGCGCTCCGGCTGATGACCCAGCGCTACATCGAGTACATGCACACCAACGAGCCGGTGCACACCTGGCCGGTGGACCCCTGAGCCGGCCCAGCCGGAGAGCAGAGCTCAGGACTTGTTTTGCTCCTCGTACTTCTTCATCTCTTCGATCAGGCTCTTCGGCCGCATGTCGGTCCAGTTCTCCTCGATGAAGTCGAGGCAGGCCTTCCTGGTGTCCTCCGGGTGCGCGATCGTCCAGCCGGCCGGCACCTCGGCGAAGGATGGCCAGAGCGAGTACTGCCCCTCGTCGTTGATGAGCGCGAGGTAGGTGCCGTTTTCATCTTCGAAGGGGTTGGTCACTGCTATTCCTCCCAGTGAGTTGGCAGCAGAACGAGGTCAGCGGGACTGTGGGGTCAGCTCGCACCCGGCCGGGCTGGCTTCGCGGCGCGCCCGCACGGCGGCGGCGAGCCCGGTCAGCACGGCGGCGGTCGTGCCGATATCCATGCATGCGTCGGTGATGCTCTGCCCATAGGTGAGGCTGGCCGGGTCGCTGAGTTCCTGGCGCCCCGCGATCAGGAAGCTTTCCAGCATGACACCGACGAGGCCACGCTCTCCGGCTGCGATCTGCCCGGCGATGGCCGTCGCGGCGGCGGGCTGCTTGCGGTGGTCCTTGCCGCTGTTGCCGTGGCTCGCGTCCACCATGAGCCGGCGCGGCTCGCCGCACGCGGTCACCGCGTCCAGGGCGGCGCTCACGTCCTGCGGGTAGTAGTTCGGCCCGCCGCGCCCGCCGCGCAGGATGACGTGGGTATCGGCGTTGCCGGTCGTGGTGACCAGGGCGGCGGCGCCGACCGGCGTCACCCCGAAGAACGTGTGCGGGGCGGCGACCGCCCGGCAGGCGTCGATCGCGACCTGGACGTTGCCGTCCGTCCCGTTTTTGAAGCCGACGGGCATGGACAGGCCGGACGCGAGCTGCCGGTGCACCTGGCTCTCGGTGGTCCGCGCGCCGATGGCTCCCCAGGCGACCGTGTCGGCGATGTACTGCGGGGTGATCGGGTCGAGCCACTCGCAGCCGACCGGCAGGCCAAGCTCCAGGATGTCGAGCAGCAGCCTGCGCGCGCTGCGCAGGCCCCGGTGCACGTCGCAGCTGCCGTTCAGGTTGGGGTCGTTGATGAGCCCCTTCCAGCCGATCACCGTGCGCGGCTTCTCGAAGTACACCCGCATCACGATCAGCAGCTCGCCGCCCAGCGACTCGCGCAGCGTCACCAGGTGGCGCGCGTACTCGAGGGCAGCGACCGGATCGTGGACCGAGCACGGGCCGACCACGACCAGCAGGCGGCCGTCGGTCATGTTCAGCACGGACCGCACGTCGGCGCGGGCCTGCCGGACGGCGGCGGCCGTCTCATCGCCCAGCGGCAGCTCATCCAGCAGCGCCGCAGGCGCCAGCAGCGGCTCGTACCGCACAACGCGCGTGTCGCTGGTGTGAACCATGGGTTCCTCTCCCTCGCTCCACCCGCCGGGCCGTTACCCGCCGGCGCAGCGGTTACACGTCGACCCAGCCGCGCTTCTTCGCGAATTCCAGCAGGGTCTTCCTGGCCTGCAGGATCTGCGTCCCGGTCAGGGACGGCACGGCATCGAGCAGCAGGTCGGTGACCTCCTGACTGAACTCACTCTCCGACAGCACCTCACACATCGGCTCTTCGTCGGCGGACTGCGGCGCTGGCACCGGCGCCGGGCGGCTGGGCTCCAGCGAGCCTGAAGCGCCCGCGTGGCGCACCGCGAAGGCCTTCCTGCCCCGGTCTCCCGCCATCACCTCGAACTCGACACGTACGCCCGGGACCAGCTCCTTCGGGTCCCCGTCGAACACGGAGGAGTGCAGGAACACGTCCTCCCCACCATCATCCGCCGCGATGAACCCGTAGCCGCGATCCGGGTCGAACTGCAGCACCCTCCCAGTAGCCAACGCCATCCACCATCCAATTCCTGTTCTCACGGCGCGTCACCTGCGCGCCACCAACCGCGATAAAACTATAAGCGCCCGGCGCAGGTCAGGGGCCGGCAACGTCAGCGACCGCGCGCTGGCGCTCGACCGCCTCGTAGAGCGCCTTGATGTTGTTGCTGCCGAAGCTGCGGGCCCCCCGGCGGTCGATGACCTCGTAGAACAAAGTCCGCCTGGGGTGCCTGGACTCGGTGAATATCTGCAGCATGACTCCCCACCGGTCCCGGTCCGCGAGGATATTCAGCTCCTGGAGCGATCCTACCGGCACCCCGATCGGGCCGAGCCTGGCCGGCAGCGCCTCGTAATAGCTGGCCGGGGTGGACAGGAAACGCACGCCCTGGCCGGAGATCTCCCTGACCGCCATCGTGATGTCATCGGCCAGGAAGGCGATGTGCTGCACGCCGGCCCCGTCGTGGGACCGCACGAACTCGTCGATCTGGCCCGGCGCGCGGGTGGTATCGGGCTCGAGGATGGTCAGGGTCATCCCGCCGGAGGGATTCTGCACGACCTTGGAATCCATCGCCTGGGCGCCCACGATGATCCGTTCCTCGAAGGTCTCGGTGAACCCGAATACCTCCTGGTAGCGCTGCACGGTCGGGGCGAGCTCCCCGGCGGGCAGGCAGACCGCGAGATGGTCCACCGCCCTGAACAGGCCATCGGTGGCGGGCGCCGGGACGATCTCTTCGATGACGCCGGGGGCGAACGGCCCGTCCGCCCCGTCCCGCGTGACGAACCGGTGCACGACGTCGCCGAACCCGATCACGGACGCGGAGGTGACCCGGGTGCTGCCGTCGGACAGGGTGACCGGCGGCTCCACCGGCACCGCGCCGAGCCCGACGGCATCGGTGAAGGCACGCCCGGCATCTGCGACGGTCACCGCGATCACCGCCACCCCGTCGCCGTGCCGGCTGACGTATTCGGCGGCCGGATGCCGCCCATCGAGCGCGGCGGTCAGCAGGATTGTTATATCCCGCTGCCGCAGCAGAATGGATCTACATCCGGCCAGGCCGGTCTGCGGGCCACCGTTTCCATGGACTCCAAAGCCGAACGCCTGGCACAGTTGCCGAGCCCATTCGTCAACGTCTTCTACATAGAGCTCAAGATGATCTACCGCGCCAATAACCATGTCGTGATCTCCGCTGATCGGAATCAAGCATTGCGATATCAACCAGAAATGAACCCGCCACTGCCTGGATGCCGCAAAAAGAGATCTTCATCCCTGCATGGGTTCTTCCCGAGCAGTCCATCAACGGTCAATCCTGCTAGGTCGATCGTTACCTGTCTACCCCGGATGCCCCTTTTACGTCTAAATATCACCTATGGGTGGTTGTGCCGTCGGGAGCTTCCGTGGCTCCGGCGCGGCTGCCGTGGGCAGCCGGATCAGCGACAGCAGCGGGGCGGTCGCCAGCGTCGTGATCAGTGCCATCAGGACCAGAACGCTGAACATCCTGCGGCTGATGATGCCGTCGCTCAGCCCGACGTTGAGCGCGATGAGCTCGGTCAGCCCTCTGGTGCTGACCAGCGCAGCGACGGCGGCGGACTCCCGCCGGGCAAGCCCGGCCAGCCGGGAGCAGGCGTATCCGGGAACCATCTTGCCCACCACCGCGATGGCGCAGATGAGCGCCAGCATGGTGAACGCCGCACCGCCCAGCGAGCCGATGGTCAGCGACAGCCCGGTGACCACGAAGAACAGCGGCAGCAGCAGGTTGCCCACCTCTTCCATCGGGCGCAGCACCTCGGCGTCCGGAGCGCCGTCGAGGCTCGGCATGGTCAGGCCGGCCAGAAATCCGCCGAACACCGGATGCAGCCCCAGCGTCGCCGTGACCCAGGCACTGCCCAGGGCCAGCCCCAGGGCGACCGGCAGCTGGCTGGACAGCACCGAACCCCGCCGGGCCATCCACCAGCGAAGGCCGGGCCGCACGATCAGCAGCATCGCCAGGGCGAAGCCGACGGTGAGCACCACGGTCACGGCCACCGGCCGGTGCTGCTCACCCGCCGTGCCGATGAGCGCCGCGGCCAGCACCAGCCAGGCCAGCACGTCCATGATCCCGGCTGCGCTGGTCGCGGTGACGCCGGCCCTGGTCCCGGCTATGCCACGCTCCCGGACGATCGCGGCCAGCACCGGCAGCGCGGTGATCGACACGACCACGGCCATGAAGAGCACGAACGACCTGGTGAGGTGATGCGGCCCGCCGAGTGCGGTGAACCCCGGCCTGAAGACGAAGACCGCCCCTGTGCCGAGCGCCATCGGCAGCAGCAGCGCGCCGACGGCTATCATCGGCGCGGCCCTGCGGTGCCCGCGCATTGCGCGGAAGTCGATCTCGTAACCCACCACGAACATGAAGATCACAATGGCGACGTTGGCCAGGACGTTCATCGCCGGCAAGGTCGCCTTCGGGAACAGGTGCGAGGTCAGATGCCCGGGCAGCTCCCCGAGCAATGTCGGGCCCAGCAGAATCCCGGCCAATATCTGGCCGATAACGCGCGGCTGCCCGCAACGCTGCGCAATCATTCCCAGCAGCGAAGACACGATCAGGACCAGCGCAACCTCGCCAATGACATCCGCAACAATGACGTCCACAGCTATCTCATTCCGGGTTTCCGGCGGTTGCAGCACCGCCGTATCGCGTGCCCACTCGCCGCCGTCACGTTCCGTTTATAGCCAGCCGGCCTTCCGGGAAACTACTCCCGCCACGCCGGGCCGGGCCGCTGGCCGCGCGCTGGGCTACGCTCAGCACGAGGTGATGGGAATGGCGCTGCCCCAAACGGGAACGGGTGCCAAGCGCACGCTCGCGCTGGCGGATCTGCACAGCAGCCTGGCCGACCCGCTGCTGGACACGATGAACTTCCTCAACGAGGTCACCACCCGCTACCCGGAGGCGCTGTCGTTCGCGCCGGGGCGGCCCTATGACAACCTGTTCGACCCGGGCAGGATCGGTGAGTACCTGGACACCTACACCGGGTACCTCAGGCAGCAGGGCTGCACCGAGCACCAGGTCCGGGCCGCGCTGTTCCAGTACGGCAGGACGAAGGGGCAGATCCACGGCCTGATAGCCGAGACTGTGGCCAACGACGAGGGCATCGACGTCCCGGCCGACGCGGTGGTGGTCACCGTGGGCGCCCAGGAGGGCATGTTCCTGGTGCTGCGCGCGCTGTTCACCGGGCCGCGGGACGTGCTGCTGGCCAGCTCGCCCTGCTACATCGGGATCACCGGCGCCGCCCGGCTGCTCGACATCGAGGTGGTCCCGGTGCCCGAGGGGGAGAAGGGGCCGGAAGCCCGCGCCGTCGCCGCCGCCGCCCGCCGCGTGGTCGCGGCGGGGAAACGGCCCCGCGCGCTTTACATCGTGCCCGACTTCGCCAACCCGTCGGGTGCGAGCATGACCGTCCCGGCCCGCCGGGAGCTGCTCGACGTGGCCGCCGCCGCCGGGTTCCCTGTGATCGAGGACAACCCGTACGGCTTCTTCACCCGCGAGGTGGAGCAGCGGCCGACGCTGAAGTCCCTGGACCGCGACGGTGACGTCATCTACCTCGGATCGTTCGCCAAGACCTGCTTCCCCGGCGCCAGGCTCGGCTACGTCCTGGCCGACCAGGAGGTGCTCGGCGAGGACGGCAGGCGCAGCCTGCTGGCCGACGAGCTGGCGAAGATCAAGAGCATGATCACGGTGAACACGCCCTCGCTGAGCCAGGCGGTCATCGGCGGCATCCTGGTGAGCTGCGGCTGCCGGCTCCGCGACGCCAATGCGCAGGCAATCAGCTTCTACCGGTCGAACCTGCTCACCGCGCTGGCCGAGCTGGAACGGCACTTCCCCGCTGGCCGGCGGGCCGAGCTTGGGCTGCACTGGAACTCGCCCGAGGGCGGCTTCTTCACCGTGCTCAGCGTGCCGTTCACCGCGGACGAGGCCGCGCTGGAGCGGTCGGCCCGCGAGCACGGCGTGCTGTGGACCCCGATGGATGCCTTCTACCTCGACGGCGGCGGCCGCCACCAGCTCCGTATCTCCTCCAGCTACCTGCCCCCTGAACAGGTCGCCGAGGGAATCGGCCGCCTGGCCGGGTTCATCGCCACCGAGGCAGCCCGGGTATAGCCGCACTTCAGGAGTATCAGAAAAGATTGTTAACAGATTATTTCTGCCTCCGCATCTAGCCCGTCACTTTCCGCGAACTTTATGTTGTGCGGTAAGCCAGGCCCGAGGAGGCACCATGCCCCGCTTCCGCACGCCATCCGCCCCCAGGATCGCGTACCAGCCGACCAGGAGACCGCGGTGGCGCGCCACCGCAGCGGCCACCGCGGTCGCCGCGGCCTCGCTGGCCGCCGTGACCAGCGCAGCCCCGCCCGCCGCCGCCGTCTCCACCGCCTGCCCCTGGGTCGGTTCGAGCGCTCCGGTCAGCCAGCGGGTCAGCGAGCTGATGGGCCAGATGAGCCTCACCCAGAAGGTCGGCCTGCTCACCGGGTCCGGCGGCTCCAGCTACGTGGGGCTCATCCCGGCCATCGGGTCGCTGTGCATCCCGGCGATCAACCTGGAGGACGGCCCGGCCGGTGTGGGCGACGGCATGAGCAACGTCACCCAGCTACCGGCGCCGGTGGACGTCGCCGCGACCTGGGACACCTCGGCCGAGCAGCTCTACGGCCAGGTGATCGGCGGTGAGCAGGCGGCCAAGGGCACCACGGTCGACCTCGGCCCGACCATCAACATCGTGCGCGATCCACGCTGGGGCCGCGCCTTCGAGTCGATCGGTGAGGATCCGTACCTGTCCGGGATGCTGGGCGCCGCTAATATCCAGGGCGTCCAGTCCACTGGGACGATGGCCCAGGTCAAGCACTTCGCGGTCTACAACCAGGAGACCAACCGCAACACCCCGTCCGACAACGCCGTTGTCAGCACCCGCACCGAGCAGGAGATCTACCTGCCAGCCTTCACCGACGCCGTGCAGCAGGGGGCGGCCTCCTCGGTGATGTGCTCCTACAGCACGGTCAACGGCACCGACGCCTGCCAGAACCCCGCTCTGCTGACCAACGTGCTGCAGCAGCAGGACAACTTCGGTGGGTTCGTCACCTCCGACTGGGGCGGCACCCACTCCACCGCGCCCTCGGCCAACGCCGGCCTGGACATGGACATGCCGGGCAGCGACGGCTTCTACGGCAGCGCCCTGGCCAGCGCGGTGTCCTCCGGCCAGGTGAGCAACGCGACGCTGAACTCCATGGTGTCCAGGGTGCTCACCGAGATGTTCGGCTTCGGCCTGTTCGACGAGCCGCCGGCCGGGTCACCGGGGCAGACGGCCACCAGCGCCGCGGACCAGTCCGACGCGCTGCAGCTCGCCGAGGAAGGCACGGTGCTGCTGAAGAACAGCGGCAGCGTGCTCCCGCTGACCTCGTCCGACAGTTCGGTCGCCGTCATCGGCTCGGACGCGTCCGGAAGTCCGCTGACCGCGGGCGGCGGCAGCGCGGGCGTCAGCTCCAGCGGGACGGTCACGCCGCTGCAGGGCATCACCGCCGCCGCCCCCAGCGGGGTCAGCGTGAAGTTCAACGACGGGTCCTCGGACAGCTCCGCGGCCTCGCTCGCCGCCGCCTCCAGCGTCGCGGTCGTGTTCGTCAGCAACTTCGAGAGCGAGGGCTCCGACCTCTCCAGCATCGACCTGTCCAGCGCGGACAACTCGCTGATCTCCGCCGTCGCCGCCGCCAACTCCCGCACGATCGTCGTGGTCAACAGCGGCTCCGCGGTGACGATGCCATGGCTGTCGCAGGTCGCCGGGGCGATGGAGGCCTGGTACCCGGGCCAGGAGGACGGCACGGCGATCGCGGCGCTGCTGTTCGGCAACGCCAACCCGTCCGGTCACCTGACCGTGACGTTCCCCACCTCGCTGTCCCAGGTGCCGGCCAGCACCCCGCAGCAGTGGCCCGGCCAGAACGGGACCGTGCAGTACTCCGAGGGCGTCGACGTCGGCTACCGCTGGTATGACTCCCGCGGCCTGACCCCGCTGTTCCCGTTTGGCTACGGCCTGTCCTACACCAGCTTCGCGTTCAGCAACCTCACGGTCGGCTCGCTGGTCAAGGGCGGCGCGGCGACGGTGTCGGCCACCGTGAAGAACACCGGCTCACGGGCGGGCGCCGATGTCGCACAGCTCTACGTCACCGACCCAGCCGCCTCCGGCGAACCGCCCCGCCAGCTCGAGGGGTTCGCCCGGGTGAACCTGCAGCCGGGCGCCAGCAAGACCGTCCAGTTCCAGCTCACCCAGCGCAACCTGCAGTTCTGGAGCTCCAGCAGCAACAACTGGGCGACGTCCACCGGCAGTTACGGAATCAAGGTCGGCGACTCCGACGCCAACCTGCCGCTGTCCGGCACGCTGCCGGTCAGCTCGGGCCAGCTCGGCCAGCCGGTCACGATCACCAGCCCTGGCCCGCAGGAGGGACTCGCGGGCACCGGGGTGTCCGTGCCGGTCCCGGCCAGCGACAGCACCAGCGGCCAGACGCTGGCCTTCACCGCGGCCGGCCTGCCCGCCGGCACCTCGATCTCCAGCTCAGGGACGATCACCGGCACCCCCACCACGGCCGGGACCGCCACGGTGACGGTCACCGCGGCCGACGGCACGGGCGCGTCCGCCAGCACCTCGTTCACCTGGACGGTCGCACCGGCCGGCGACGGTATCGCGACCACGCCGCTGGTCGGCTACCAGGGCCTGTGCCTGGACCTGGCCGCCGACAACAACACCAACGCCACCAAGGTGGAGGTCTACACGTGCAACGGCACTAATGGCCAGCAGTGGACCGAGGAGCCGAACGGCACCGTCCACGCCGACGGCAAGTGCCTCGACGTGACCGGCGGCGGCACCGCGAACGGCACGCTGGTGGACCTCTTCCAGTGCAACGGCACCGGCGCCCAGGTCTGGCAGCCACAGGCCAACGGCGCGCTGCTCAACCCGCAGTCCAACGCCTGCCTGGACGACACCGGCTTCTCCACCACCCCCGGCACCCAGGTCCAGATCTGGAGCTGCACCGGCAACTCCAACCAGTCCTGGACGATGCCCTGATCCGGCGGCCGCTGCCGGTCCCGCTCCCGGCCCCGACCACCCCCAGCGGTGTCAAAGTGCCATCGACCGCCACCCCGTGGTGTCAAAGTGCCATCGACACCACAGGCCAGGCAGAACCCGGCGGCCCCTGCCGATCCCGCTCCCGGCCCCGACCACCCCCAGCGGTGTCAAAGTGCCATCGACCGCCACCCCATGGTGTCAAAGCGCCATCGACACCACAGGCCAGGCAGAACCCGGCGGCCCCTGCCGATCCCGCTCCCGGCCCCGACCACCCCCAGCGGTGTCAAAGTGCCATCGACCGCCACCCCATGGTGTCGATGTGCCATGGGTGTGGCTCCTTCAGGGTGAGCCTTGTTCTGGTGCGGTGCCGGGGTTTTGCGGTGCTGGCGGCGTGTCTGGGCGTGGGTGAGGCTTCCGTTCCGTACGGTCCTGAAGTGCGAAGACGGGATCGGCGGAAGGAAGCCTCGGTGGAAGAGTACGCGGTGGCCGAAGTGGCGGGCAGCGGAGGTCTGGTGGCGTGCCGGCGGCTGGCGGAGCTGGCGGTGGCGGGCGATGCCGTGGCTGCGGGGCTGGGGGCGGTGATGGTGCAGGTCGCGGGGATGTATGAGGCTGCGTCGGGAGCGGTGGCGCTGGAGGACATGGAGCGGCTGGTTGTGGAGGGGGCCCGGGAGATCGGGAGGGATGCCCTGCAGCTGGCGCTGGACGCGCAGGCGGCCGCGGAGGCGGCGGATCCGCTGCCGGGGCTGGCGGGGGCGGACGGGCACTGGCGGGGGTGCCGGGAGAAGTCGCAGGTGACGGTGGTGACGATGGTGGGGAAGGTGAGGGTCGCCAGGGTCGCCTACCGGTCGCGGGACAAGGGGGTGGCGGACCTGCACTGGCGGGATGCGGTGCTGAACCTGGCGCCGTGCGGGTATTCCTGGCAGCTGCAGCGGTTCGCGGAGATGGCCTGCCGGGCCGGGTCGTTCCAGGACGCGCGCGGCCTGGTGCTGGCCGCGGCCGGGGTGAGCATCGGCAAGCGGCAGCTGGAGGAGATCGTGGCGCGGGCCGCGGGCGACGCGGAGGTGTTCACGGCCGGGCGGGCGGCCCCGGGCGCGCCCGCCGTCACCGGCCCCGGCGGGCAGCAGCGGCCGGCCGTGCTGGCGATGTCCGCCGACGCCAAGGGGGTCGCGATGCGGCCGGACGCGCTGCGCGGGGAAACCGCCCGCAAGGCCGCGAAACGGGAGAAGAAGGGCGCGCACCGGCTCGGGAGCGGGCAGAAACAGGCCAGCAAGCGGATGGCCGGGACCGGTGCCGTCTTCGATTCCCTGCCCCCGGCGGGCCAGCCCGCACCCCGCAAGACATCATGGCCCGCCCGCCTGGCCAGGCCCCGCGCACCCCGCAGGCGGTGAACAAGTGGTACACCTGCGGCATCACCGCCACCTGCGCCGAAGTCATCGCCCTGGTCTTCGCCGAAGCAGACCGGTGCGACCCGCAGCGGCAGCGGGACTGGCTCGCCCTCATCGACGGCAACGACCACCAGATCAGCTGCTTCCAAAGGGAAGCAGCCGCCCGGGGCAAAGACATCACCATCCTCATCGACTTCATCCACGTCATCGGCTACCTGTGGAAAGCCGCCCTGGCCTTCACCGCGCCCGGTGACACCCGCGCCACCGAAGACCAGGTCACCGCCTGGGGACTGGCCATCTTGGCCGGCCACAGCCGCGCCGTCATCACCAGCATCACCGCCAAAGCCGCCGCGGACCCCCCCAAACCCAGCGGAGAGCACGAGAAGAACATCCGCAAGGCCACCCACTACCTGCAGGCCAAGGAACCCTTCCTCGGCTACCCCGCCGCGCTCGCCAGCGGCTGGCCCATCGCCACCGGAATCATCGAAGGAGCCTGCCGGCACATCATCGGCGACCGCCTCGGCATCACCGGCGCCCGCTGGAGCCTGCCCGGCGCCCAGGCCATGCTCTGGCTGCGCGCCATCGCCGCCAGCAGCGACACCACCGCCTACTGGAACTGGCACATCGCCCGCGAACACCAGCGCAACCACCTCAGCAAACTCCGCAACCCGCCCAAGCCCCAGGACACCCTCCAGCTCGCCGCATGAACAACCAGCAGGAAAACTCACGCCCAAGGAGCCACACCCAAGCGCCATCGACACCACAGACCAGGCAGAACCCGGCGGCCCCTGCCGATCCCGCTCCCGGCCCCGACCACCCCCAGCGGTGTCAAAGTGCCATCGACCGCCACCCCATGGTGTCAAAGCGCCATCGACACCACAGGACAGGCAGAACCCGGCGGCCACTGCCGATCCCGCTCCCGGCCCCGACCACCCCCAGGGGCCACAGCCCTGACCTGGTGATGTGCGCGGACGTTCGCGGTGAGCACTAGGTTCGGTGGGTACCGGCGGGTGTCTTTCTTTTCCGTAAAAGAAATGGATCTTCGCGGGCGCCCAGCGGGACGGAAGGGGACGAGACGGGGACGGGACGGCGCACAGGCCCATATCGATCATGCGGTCGGATAACCATCAGCTACCGGGACATTCCAATAACAGAAGTTCTATAACAGAGGGCACCCGGGCACGGTAGCTTAGGCGGGCCTGCGTGCGTCATCGACGGGCAACGCCTCAGCGACAAGGAGAAGAACATACCCATGGCAGCCTCGCTTCAGGAGATCCTGCTCGCCCCAGGCATCAAGCCACAGGTGGTCACCGACTGCTGCGCGCTCATCGACCAGGAAGTCTCCGAGAAGTCAGGGATCTCCGGTACCGCGGTCAAGCTCGCTTACAAGACGGTGTCCGCCTTCGCGTCTGGTTACATCCGGCACAGCGTGGAAAACCTGCTTCCGCAGATCGTGCCCCAGCTCGAGCCGTACTGGGCCGACTTCAGCACCTCGGGCGGCGGTGACTTCGGCGACTACCTGGCCAAGCGCGGCGACGAGGTGGCCGAGGCCATGCTCTCGGTGACCGACGCCAGGGCCGAGGGGTCCAGCAAGGCCACGGTCGTCAAGGCATACCGCACCGTCCGCGGCGGCGCGGCCAAGAACATCAAGGCCGCTCTCCCGTCGGTCGGTGACATGGTGCTCAAGCACGCGCGCTGACCACTGGCCGCCACCCCGGCGGCCGTGCTTCCCGGTCGGAACGAGAAGCCCGCAACGTCATCCCGGAGACGTTCGCGGGCTCGTCGGCTGTTCGGCCCCTTGTCACATCGTCCACCTGGGCGGGGTCAGCACTGCGGCAGCCCCTGGCCAGCTGGAACTGGCCAGGGGCTGCCGCGCTTGGGCGTTCCGCGCTGTCAGCAGGCGGCTATGAGCAGGCGTTCAGCCAGGTGGTGGTGAAGTTCTCGTTGTTGGTGAGGCCCGAGGTCGAGTCGCAGACCGTGCCGCTCACCTTGATCTCCATCTGCTCGATGGTGAAGGGCGAGCCGGTGTAGGAGCCGATCGGCTGGCCGTCGACGGTGAACCCGGTGAAGGGGTCGGTGCCGAACTTCGAGAGGTGGTTGGCTGCCATCTCCATCACGGCCTCGGCCGAGGCGTTCTTGGCGTTGAGCGAGCGGGTGACGGTGTTCGTCCAGCCCTGCGTGATGTCCTGCAGCATCAGCTGGTAGTTCGTGCCGCTGGTGTGGGTGACGGTGGCGGTGAACTTGTCACCGGGCTGCACGGGCTTGTTGATGACGTTGACGCCCCTCGGGAACATCTCGTACCACGCGTAATAGCTCTTCGAGGTCCCGTTGCAGTCACCGGAGCTTCCGGTCTGCTCCACCGTGTTGGTGTTGAAGCCGTCGATGCCGACCCAGGGGGACATGTCGGTCTGGCCGTCGCCGCTGGTGCAGGTGATGGCGTTCTGGGTCCAGCTCGCCGTCGCGGTGGTGAAGGTGCTGCCGGTGACCGCATACCCCGACCAGTTGGTCGAGAAGCTGATCCGGCGGCCATGGACCATGGCCGTGTGGGTGCCGGGAGCCGCATGGAACAGCCCGCCCGGCTGGAATGTGGGGGATACGACGCTTCGCGTGACGTGGTGTCCCGCACCGGCCATCGCCGGAGCGGTCATCGCCAGGGAACCTGTGACCAATGCCAGTCCTGCCAGAGGGATAGTCCATCGCCTGACCATGCGGGGGGCTCCTTTGCAAGCGGAGGGGCAGCCAGACTCCCCGGGAGGCGTCGTCGCCCGGTGCTGGCGTACCGCGGTAGGGCGACTGTACATCTTTATCAAGATTTAATAAATAGTGCGGTAATAGAGAGTGATGCCCGCATATTTTCCGCCCATCCCAGCATGATCAGCACGAAGCTGTGGGCACGGCCTGGTTTCCGGGGGGTCGCCCTTGTCAAGCCGGCCACACCTGGCCGGTGGTGTCGATGGCACTTCGACACCACCGGGTGGCGGTCGATGGCACAGCGACACCACGGGGCCGGGGGCGCTGGGGCGCTGGGGAGCTACCGGGCGGTCCAGGCTACCGGCAGCCGCTTCACTCCCCGCTGGAAGTTGGACCGCAGGTAGGACGGCGGGCCCGCCGGAACCAGGGACGAGGTACGGCCCAGCACCTCCGCGAACAGCGCGCGCATCTGCATGCGCGCCAGCTGCGCGCCCAGGCAGAAGTGCGGGCCGTACCCGAACACCAGGTGCGGGTTGGGCTGGCGGCGCAGGTCGAACCGGTCCGGGTCACAAAACACCTCCTCGTCCCGGTTGGCCGAGGAGAAGGAGACGACGATCTTGTCCCCGGCCCGGATCCGCTGCCCGTCGAGTTCGCAGTCCGCCGAGGCGGTCCGCCGGAACGTCATGACCGGCGTCCACCAGCGCAGCATTTCCTCGGCCGCGCCAGGCAACAGCGCCGGATCGGCCCGCAGCGCGTCCTGCGCCGCTGGGTGCAGCAGCAACGCGGCGCATCCCCCGGGCAGCCCGTTCCGCACGGTCTCGTTCCCCGCGACGGCGAACAGCCAGAACATGTTCTCGAACTCGGCCACCGACACCTGGCCGCCGTCGGCGTCCACCTGCGCCAGCAGGGTCGACATGATGTCGTCCCCGGGCCGCCGGCGTTTCTCCGCAGCCAGCAGGTGCGCGTAGGCGTACAGGTCCGGCATGCCCTCCCTGGTGCGTGGATCGGGCATCCGGCCGCCGGAATCGGGCACCGGCCGCAACGCGAGCGCCTCCCTGGCGATCGGCGTGCCACCCGCCGGGTCGAACGCGGCCGAGGTCGCGTAGTCCGGATCCTGGTAGCCGATGACCCGGTTGGACCAGTCGAACAGCAGCCAGCGGTCCTGCTCCGGCACGCCGAGCACGTCGGCCAGGGTGAGCAGGGGCAGATCCGCGGCCACGTCCCTGGCGAAGTCACACTCCCCTCGCGGCCCGGCGAACACCGCTTCGCAGATGGCCCTGGCGTGTTCCCGGATCCGGTCCTCCAGCCGGGCGACCGCCCGCGGCGTGAACGACCGGCTGAGCAGCCGGCGCAGCCGGGAATGCTCCGGCGGATCCATGTTGAGCATCATCCGCCGCACATAGCCGAGCGCCTCCGGCGTCGCCGGGTCCCGGATCTGCGTCGCGCCCAGCGCCGAGGAGAACAGCCCAGGCCGGGTCAGCACCGACTCGACCGTGGCATGCCGGAGCACCAGCCAGAACCCCGGACCAGCGGGCCACCCCGCGACCGGCCGCTCCTGCACCCACGCCACCGGCGTCTCCCGGCGCAACCGCGCGAGCGCATCGAACGGCACCCCGCGGGTATAGGTGGCCGGGTCGAACACAGCCTCCGTGCCGGGCACAGGCACGGTGCACTCCCTCCACGCGGCAACCGCTGCCTGCAGCCGACTCTAACTAACCGGTGACGTAGGCGCCGGTGATGGTTTCCCTGATGCTGCCCCCGCGATCCCGCGCTCGTGAGGTCAACATCCGATGACTCGAGGCCTTTCACACCCTAAAGACTCACGCCACAGGCGAATGTTGCTCGGGGATCCGCCGAAAATCATCAGCACCGCCCACAATCTGACGGCGCTGATGAACGGTGCTGGTCTACGGCTCAGCGGGCAGACTGGGCCAGTTCCGCCTGCCTCCAGGGTCTGCGAGGGCTGGACACGCCCTTAACCCACCGGCTGGGCCATCTTCGCAAGAATGCCGTCCCACAGCCGGATTCGTGCCGCGAGCGCGGCATTGATCGTTTCCTCGCACTCAGCCCAGCGTGAAGGGTCGTCCCGGCATAGCTGAGCGAGCATCTGCATCGCCATCGGCGTGTGCTCTTCGCTGTCCACCTGGATGTGGCGCCTGAGGTAGTCGACGAACAGCGAGAGCCCGCCATACTCACCGTTCAGGGCCGCGACCTGGTCGAACATGTCCGGGATAAGGTCCTCCCGGCCGAAGGCGAACGCTGCGGCCTGGCAGTGCAGCGGCCCATGCTCGATGATGTCCCAGGTCGTGGCGACGAACTCGGCCGCAGGCTCCGGCACACCAGCTTCCTTGAGCGCGGGCAAGACAGCCCGGCCAGCCCGCAGCAGGCTGATAAACGTATCGATAGGCCCGGTGTCGGCGCCCGCCTGCCGCATACCCTCCAGGTACAGCTCGAAGTGACTGGTGAACTCCTCGCTCAGTTCATCGCTCTCCTCGACCAGCACAATGTCGTTGATCAGCCGCCGGCTAGTGGTGTCCCCGGATGGCACCCAGGGCACCTGAACGCAGGTCAAACTCCGCTGCAAGGTCTTCAGCAGCGACATGAAGTCCCAGACCGCGAACGCATGGTGTTCCATGAACGTCACCACGGCGTCCATGCTGGTCAGCCGGTGATACAGCGGATGCCCGACCACCTCGCGCCTGATCGGCTCAACGGCCGCCTTGAGCCGGTCGATGGAAGCGTCGCTGCCTTTCCAGTCATAACGAGGCATGGAATGTCCTCCCGGTCCTTTGCTCACCGCTCTGGGCAGCGGGCGTGCCCACCGTTAGGCGGCTCCCGATATCCCGGTCGCAGAACCATACGCCACCGTATGGTTCCCTGTACGGTAGCGTATGGTTGTGGCTGGCACGAGCGCAACCACCCGCCGGCGGCTAACTCCGCAAGACTGGGTCACCGCCGCCCTGGCCGTGATCGCCGAAGGCGGCCTGGCTGCCGTGGCCGTCGAACCCCTGGCACAGCGCCTGGGCACCAGCAAAGGCAGCTTCTACTGGCACTTCGAAAACCGCGACGCCCTGCTCACCGCAGCCCTGGCCCGCTGGGAAGAGCAGTACACGGCCGCGGTAACCGCCGAGAACACCCGCGCCGGTGCCGACCCGGTCCAGCGCCTGCGGCTCCTCATCAGGCGGGTCACCACCCTCGCCGAGACTGACTCGGTCTACGTGGCCCTCATCGCCACCGCCGGCCACCCCGCCGTCGCCCCGGTACTCACCCGCATCACAGAACAGCGGATCGACTACACCGCCGCCCTGTTCCGCGACATCGGCTTCCCCGCCCGCGAGGCCCGCTACCGTTCACTCCTGGCCTACAGCGCCCACCTGGGCCATACCGAGCTTGCCCGGTCCGCACCAGGCGCCCTTCCCCGCGGCCGGGCCGACCGGGAAGCCTACCTCCAGCACGTCGTCACCACCCTCACCACCCCGCGTGCTTTACGTGGATCCAGTCGTCCTGCTTGATCAACGTGAATCCAGTCGTCCGATTCAATCAATGGACCAGGGACGCACCGCCTACCAGAACCACAAATGACGCCAGCCGGTGACCGGTGGAGTGGATAGCCACCTGTCCCGGCAGTGGGCATGACTCGCTTGGTCACCGGCGCTCAGAATGCCTGGCTCGTGAAACTTTCACGCGAGGACGCACGTATCCCGGTGCTGCGTCTCATGAGCTTTGGCTGGTAGTGCGATGGATGGGCACAAAACGGGTTCCCGGCAGGGATGATGACCCTTGCGCCAAAGCCTGTTAACGCTCACAATTATGGCACTCCACAATGTACTCGACCTGCACATCGGACATGTATGTAGTTGTGAGCGCTAACATTCCGGTCAGCTTTCGGCTGCTCTGTGCGCCCCGGCCACCGTGTGCGCCCGGCCGCCCTGCCCGTCCCGGCCATGCTGTCCGTCCCGGCCGTCCTGGCCAGTAAGCCCATGATCACAGCGGCTCGAACCCGCAATGGACCCCGGATAAGAAAGGCAGGTTCGGAGATGACTGTCCGATCCCCGCTCGGGCGCGCAAGAAATGCGGTGCTGCTAGCGAGCGCGGCCCTCGCGCTCACCGTCGGCGCGCTGATGGGCGCCGTGGCTCCGCCAGCTTCTGCTGCGACGTCACTGCCGTGCGACATCTACGCCGCGGCGGGCACACCCTGTGTGGCTGCGCACAGCACCACACGGGCTTTGTTCGCGAGCTACAACGGCCCCCTGTACCAGGTCAAGCGCGCCTCGGACGGCGCTACGGCCAACATCAGCACTCTGAGCACGGGCGGGTACGCCAACGCGGCGGCGCAGGATTCGTTCTGCGCCGGGACCACCTGCACGATCACCGAGATCTACGATCAGTCCGGGCATGGCAACAACCTCACCCCGGGGCCCGCCGGCGGCAATGGCGGGGCGGATTCCCCGGCGAATGCATCCGCGTTGCCAGTGATGGCCGGAGGTAACAAGGTGTATGGGGTAGACATCAATGCTGGCGATGGCTACCGCAACGACCACACCAGCGGGGTGGCGACCGGATCCCAGGCGCAGGGCGCCTACATGGTGACCAGCGCCACCCACGTCAACAGCGGCTGCTGCTTCGACTACGGCAACGCCGAGACCAACAACGATGACAACGGCAACGGGCACATGGACGCGGTCTACTTCGGCACCTTGTGCTGGTTCCCGCCGTGCACCGGGTCCGGCCCGTGGGCCATGGCCGATATGGAGAACGGCCTGTTCTCCGGCGGCAACGGTAACAACCCCAGCAACCAGGGCAACAACAGCACGTTCGTCACCGCCCTGGTGAAGAACAACGGCACTACCACCTACGCGATCAAAGGCGGTAACGCTGACTCGGGAGGCCTGAGTACCTGGTACAACGGCTCGCTGCCCACCCAGGGCGGCTATATTCCCATGCACCAGGAGGGAGCGATCATCCTCGGGGTCGGCGGCGACAACAGCCACGCCTCCGTCGGCGACTTCTTTGAGGGCGTCATGACCCAGGGCTATCCGACCGACGCGGCCGACAATGCTGTCCAGGCCAATGTCGTCTCTGCCGGCTACTCGATGTCCGGCGGTGGCGGGGCGACCGGGCCGATCGTGGCCGGTGATGACAGCGCCAAGTGCGTGGACAACAACAACGCCAGCGGCACCGGCGGCAACAAGGTGCAAATGTGGGACTGCGACGGCAATACAGCCGCGCAAAACTGGGCAGTCAACAGCAACGGCACGCTCACCATCGACGGCGGCTGCATGGACATCACCGGCGCCAGCTCCTCCAACGGCACCCTCATCGAGTGGTGGACCTGCAACGGTGGTGCCAACCAGAAATGGCAGGCAATGAACGGGCAGCTGGTCAACCCGGCATCCGGCAAATGCCTCGACGATACCGGCTCCAATACCGCGAACGGAACACAGCTCGTCCTGTGGACCTGCAATGGTGGCAGCAACCAGCAATGGCATCTGCCCTAGCGAACTCCAGGCACCAGCCATTCCCGTGGCCAGCCGCCCTGATGCAGCGCGGCTGGCCACCGCGCGCCCGCGCATTCCCCGTATTGGCCCGGCGTCAGGACGGGGCACGGACCGTGCGCAGGAAGGCCGGAAGGAGCCACGGCCGACGGCCGCCGATGACGATTTTCCTGGTCAGGACCGCTCGTGACTTGCTGATCCGGCCGAACAGCATCATGTTGAGCGCTACCGGATCGAACCGTACCGTGGCGTCAGCGCCCGGGCCGATGGGCTCAGCGGTGACCCGGCCGTTCCGGACCACCACGGTCACCGGGGTGGTGTAGGCGGAGCGGAACTCCACGGCGATACGCCGCTGTAGTGGGCGTTTGCTGCCATCGAGTATCCGCCCCGTACCTCCGCTCGCCAATGCGATATAGAAAAGGTCGAAAAAGAAAGCGGCATCTTCGGGAGGCATTGCCCACGGCACCTTGACAGCGCGAGCGATATCGGCTCCATGGATGAGCAGCTCGTTGACCATATGCGCCAGCATCCCAGCCAGCGTCAGCCTGGCACCTCCGAGCCAGGCAAAGGTCTCGCCCGGATCCCGGCTCTGGCTGGCCGTCAGCATGAGCTCGATGTGGTCGCGCAGTACACCCATGCTCTGGCCCGCATCGTGTTCGGCGAAGTAGCCCAGCACCCGGTCGTTAAGGCCATGGACGTCGTCCACCTTGGTGGCTTCTAGCGCCTCGGCCAGGCCTGGCATGGGAAAGGGATCCGCTGCGGCCCCCAGCAGCATCGTGTCCAGCCAGGCGATGCTGGCCACATGCGCCGTGATGTCAGCCACCGACCACTTGACCGTTACCCTGGCGCCGGGGTCAGGGATCGAAGACACCAGCCCGCAGAATCGTCCGGCCGTCTTGCGCAAGGACTCGCGCACGGCATTCCACTGCTCGTCCGTAACAGAAGCGCCCATGCTGCCTTCTCAGCTGCCAGCCAACTACCGCCGACTCTAACGATGACATGCAGATCACCCGCAGGCGACTGCTGGACCGGCGGCGTCGCCGCGCCATGTTCACCGACCTGCGGGAAAGCTCCTCGCCATGACGCCGGGAGGCAACCGTCAGCTGAACCCGCGGCCATACGTCAGTTACGGCAGCATCGGTCGGCGAGCGCGGCTCGCGGACAGCAAAACTCGCCAAGGTGATGAATCAGGTGGCCGCCCGCGCACAGGTCAGTTGCCGGGGTTCAGGAGCCAGTCTTCGCAAAGTGGGGGCCGCGACGCCTCGGTGCTCAGCCAGGTGTGAATGGCGTGGATCAGGGGCCCAGGGTTCTTGCGGGACCGGGGGAATGCGCGGCTGCTGGTGAAGAGCAGGCCGACAGCAGGCGCGCCGGCCTGCAACGTTTGCTGAAGGATGGGCTGGAAGTCCTTGACGTTCTCGGTGAGCAGCCACTGTCCCCGCGCCGCAGCGAAGGCAAATACCTTTTCGTCGGTCATGGCACGCAGCTCAGGCTGCTCAGCGACGGCCGTGACGTCATGCCCGAGATCTCGCAGAGCAGCAGCGATGATGGGGGAGAACATCTCGTCGAGCAGCAGCCGGACCGGCAAAGGCTGGCTCATGCGATGAGCTGCTGGCGGACCCGCCATGCCTGCTCTGCGCGCAGCGAAACCTCATCAGCGGCAGCGATCTCAGCATCAACCTCGCCCGGGTAGTCACCGTAGTAACTAACTGCGGTCGCGATCCGGCCCGGGTCGGCGGCGAATGCCTCGGCAGCTGCGTCGAGGGCCGCGGGCCCGCGGTCATCGATCTCGCGGAGATATTTGATGATCTCCCAGATATCGGGGCCGTAGGCGAGTGCAGCCCGACGGCCGGACGGCCCGTCCTTGAAGATGACCCCAGGGTGATCGGCCATCCGCAGGCCCTCGTCGATGAGCCGCTGCGCAAGGGCGGAGGTACTCGCTCCGGGGACCGACTGGGCACGGCGCCGCAACCGAGCTAGCAGCCCGGCATCGAAACGGATCGAAAGTGGTGCGCTCATGAACTACATTGTAGCTGACGTATTACACACGCCTGGCCGCGCTCTGGCGTCAAACTACCCCGCAGACGCTGGGTGACTGGGGCCCAGATCCGCGACGGCATCATCCGGCTAATCCCTGACCAGCACTGGAACGAGGGTGACCTGGCCATCCCGATCCCGGAAGGCAATACCGGAAAGGTCCGGAAACTGGGGGATGCCCACCATTTGGACCGGGTAGTCCAGGCCAATGCCAAGGCAGTGCTGGAACCCGTCTCCGAAGCCGCTGTCCGGCTTGGCGTATCGCCGTGATGCCGGGGCAGGAGTTCCACGAAATTCCTCAGGTTAGCTCTTCAGCGACTGTCTCGTCATACGATATTTCTTTATAAAGAAAGATCATTCTCTTTAACCACAATGAAATGCTCGACAGTGACTAGTGAGTTAGGGTAGTGATCGCTTCGGCCGTGTGGGTGTTCAGCCCGGTCCGAGCCGCGTGTGACCCGGTCATGTTCGGCTAGGCCGGAGAGAGCGGTGGAGAGTTCGGTGAGGTGCCACCGTCGCGGAAGCCCTCGGCCGCGGTCCGGCGCCGGGCAAGCGGTTCGGTACCATGACCACGCGGGCCAGCCTGGGGCGTCCTGCCGCCCGGATATCCACTAGTGGAGATTGGCGCTATTGCCTTTTCGTGATTAGCTAGGAGGCAGATCGGCATGCTCCCGTGCGTCTTACCTGGCCTTAACCTAATTCCACTAGGGGATTGCCGCATTGCCGTGCCCTTTCATGGGCCCCTCTCCCCGGTTAAGGCATATTGACCGGGCCGTCCTGCGGTGTTTGAATCTCTAAAACTACAGCCGTATAGATTTATTGGTCAAGAAGCTTGCGAAGAGCTTTCTTTGGGCTGCCCGAGGACCGGATATGACGTCTGCGGACATGCGCGGTTCGGCTAAGCCCGGACGCGGGCTTGGCTCCGGAAGCATAGTCCCGCTGGCCGTCGTTGCCTGCTGCGCGGTGATCGGCCTCGACCAGGTCCTGCACACCACCCCGGCGGCATTCTCAGCGTCGCCGCTCACTGAGACGCTGCGCTGGGCTGGCAACGTCGTGCTCGCCGTGCCCTTCGCTGCCGTCGCGATCTGGGCGGGCGGATGGCTAGGCAGCAGGCTGGGCATCAACCTGACCGGTAAATGGGGTGTCTTCACCCAAGCGTGCCTGATCACGCTGGTACTCGCTGTGCTGCTGGTACCAGCCTGGTTCGGCCACTACGCGGTCGACAGCGTGGCCCCGGCTCCGGTCGTGCCGTCCGCCGGCGGCCATGCCGGTCACGACCACGGTGGTGCGTCGCCCCCGATCACCACGTCGTGGGTCAACAGCGGCGTGCTCTACCTGCTGATGTCGATTCCGATTGCCGCGGCGGCGGTCTGCGTCGGACAGCGGGTAACCAGCAGGCTGGCAGCCCGGCTTGGCAGCGAGACAGATGTCATCGTGCGGGCGACGGTGGGCGCCGGGGGCGTGGCGCTCGGACTCGGGCTCGGCTGGTTCCTGGAGGGCGTCGCCAGCCAGACGAGCGGCCTGCTGACCTACGCAAGCAGATTTTCCGTCGTACACCTCCATCATCACGCTCATGCACACCTGGCCACCGTCACCGCGGTGGTAGTGCAGCCCGCGTTCGGCTACCAGCTTGCCACCGCCGCGCAGGACGCGCTGGCAGGGCAGGCCGTGGCACTGCCGGTGATATTCGCCGGGCTGATGTGGCTTACCCGTCGCATGTGCGACGGCCGCACGACGAGCACAGCACCAATCGAAGTGACTAACTGAGCGGAAGGACCGGGTGATGGACAGGCCCCTGAAGATTGGTCGCAGAGACCTTTTGAAAATTGGAGCGCTAGCCGGGGCGGGCGTCGCCGTCCGCTTCGGCGGCGCACGACTGCTGACGCCGAGTGCGAACGCCTCGGTTCTGGTACCGCAGACCCCGCTCGATGGGAGCACCGTCACGCAGTTCGTCACGCCGCTGCCTACGTTCGTCGGCAAGCGGGTGAATTCCTCCTCGGTGCTGTCGGTCATGAACGAGTTCCAGCAGAACGTGCTTCCCGACGCGTTCTACACCAGGCTGGCGAGCCCGTTCAGGAGAGGCACGTTCCTGTGGGGCTACGCGAACTTCAAGCCCGGCGGAGGCGCGCCGGCACAGTGGCCCGGCATCACGGTGGAGGCGCAGCGGGGCTCCGCCACCACGATCAAGTACGTCAACGACCTGCCGGTCAACCCGGTCCTTCGCAACTACCTGACCTACGACCAGACCATCCACTGGGCCGACCCGCTCAATGCCGGGCACGTGTTCACGCCCTACTCCGGCCCAATCCCGACCGTCGTCCACCTGCACGGTGGCGAAGACCAGTCGACCTCCGACGGGGCGCCCGAGGCCTGGTTCACCAACAACGGGCTGCATGGCCGCGGGTACTTCACCGCCCAGCGGACCGATCCGAACGCCGCCATCTACTTCTACCCGAACGGGCAGCAATCGACGACGCTGTGGTTCCACGACCACGCGCTGGGCGTCACCCGCCTCAACGTATTCTCCGGGCTGGCTGCGTTCTACTTCATCAGGGATCAGTTCGACACCGGGCTTCCCAATAACCCGCTCAGGCTGCCCGCCGGCGCCCAGGAGATCGAGCTGATGATCCAGGATCGTCAGTTCGACACCAACGGCCAGTTGCTGTTCCCGGACAGCAACAACAACCCCTCGCTGGTGGACGGGCCGCCGAGCAATCCCCAGATCCATCCGTTCTGGATTCCGGAGTTCTTCGGCGACACGATGTGCGTCAACGGGCGGACCTGGCCGTTCCTGGCCGTCGAGCCGCGCCGTTACCGCTTCAGGATCGTCAATGGCAGCAACGCGCGGTTCGTCCGCATGGGCTTGGTCGACGCCGCCAGCGGCGCGACCGGTCCGGCCATGTTCCAGATCGGCACCGACGGCGGGCTGCTTGACACACCCGTCAAGCTGCTCGGGCTGCCGGAGCCGGTCAACAATGACGACCCGTCGCCGACGACGCGCCTGTTCCTGGCGCCGTCGGAGCGCGCGGACATCATCATCGACTTCGCCAACCAGCAGGGCAAAACCTTCACCTGGACCAACGACTCCCAGGTCCCGTTCCCCAGCGGCTCGCCCCTCGATCCGGCCGACCCCACCCGCTCGGTCATGCAATTCAAGGTCAGCCTGCCGCTGTCCAGCCAGGACCGGACCTACGACCCCTCCACCGGCGCACCGTTGCGCGGAGGCGGGAACCAGGAGCCAGTCATCGTCCGGCTTGCCAACCCGGCCACGGGAACGATCGCGGCCGGCGTCACCCTCAGTGCCACCCGGCAGCTCGTGCTCTTCGAATTCGAAGACCCCAACGGCAACGGAGGCAACACCGCGGGCACGCCGGTCGAGGATCTGGTCAACAACAGCAAGTGGAACGGGGAGAGGGACGGCGGCGGATTCCCTCCCATCCCCGGCTCGACCCTGGACCAGTCAGGTCAGGGCATCTGGATGACCGAACTGCCCAGGGTCGGATCGACCGAGGTCTGGGAATTCCTCAACACCACGGTGGACGCCCACCCGATCCATATCCACCTCATCCAGTTCCAGCTCCTGAACCGGCAGGCGGTCGTGATCGACCCGAACACCGGACAGCCGACCTACCTGGACACGTGGGCGAACGCTTTCCCCGGCGGCACCTTCAACGGCGAGACCGCCAACGGCACCTGGGGTCCTGTGAACTACCAGCCGGGCACGATCATCCCCGGCTACGGGCCGCCCGGCAACTACTTCACTCGCAACGCCGACGGCGCGCTCGGCGGCAACCCCGCCTTCAGCCCGGTCCTGACCGGGCCGGTCATCCCCCCCAACCCCAACGAGGCGGGCTGGAAGGACGTGGCCAAGACGTTCCCCGGGTTCGTCAACCGGTACATCATCCGCTGGGCGCCGCAAGCAACAGCGGTCGGCGGCGTCCGCCCCGGGCAGAACCAGTACTCCTTCGACCCCACCAAGGGTCCGGGCTACGTGGTGCACTGCCACATCCTCGACCACGAAGACAACGAGATGATGCGGCCCTACATCCCGGTGTCCTAG
>DASXMU010000338.1:0-25115 GCA_036495485.1 Streptosporangiaceae bacterium | reverse complement strand
ATCCTGGACCTGGCTGGGCTGCCGGGACTGCCAGCAGATCCGCGTCGCCGGTATGCCAGGTGACCTGCAGCCCTTGTTACCGGTAGCGGAAACCGTCGAGAAACCGGCGGAAGACGCCGCCTTCGCGGGTAAGAGCGGGGCCGGGCGCAGGCGCGGCCGGGCGCTGCCGGGCGATGGGCTGGCCGTAGTCGGTGCGGGCGATGGTGTCGACGATCTGGGGTTCGCTGAAGTCCTCGGAGCCTTCGATCTGAGGCACGTAGCCGACGAGCATGCCGTCCCGCATGACCTGGGCCTCCAGCCCGGCTGTGCCGTCGGTGTCCCACTCAGCCTCGCGGCCGCCCGGCAGCGACACGCGAACGCCGAACTGGCCGACGCCCGCGCGCAGCAGGTGAGCGTTGATGCCACGGTCACGCAGGGCGTCGGTTACCCGGCGGGCCCGGAATTCGTCCATGCCAAGAAGATAGTGACCGGTCCTGAAAGATCGCTGACCGCCGGCTGAACGCTCGCGCATACCGGCGTTACCTGGCCCGGCAATATCTACCGGAGACTCGGCCTGCGGCTCACCTACCACCCAGAACGGCACGTAGTGCGCGGAGCGGCATGCCCAAACCCCGCAAATATAGGCAAATGGTTGGTGTCCGAGGGGAGAGTGCACCGAAAAACAAATGTGTGCTCGCCGGTGAATTCGCAGTTGGGAGCCGGTCGTGAACCCGGCGCCGGATCGGCGGATCCGCTGGACCACCATCGGATGCGTCGGGCTGCTGGTACTGGTCGCGGGAACGATGTCCTACCTTCACACATGCGCTTGCTGGTCAAGTTGCACGGCCAGCGAGGATGGGTTGCGACGCGACCTATAGCAAAATCTGCTATAATTTTAAGAATGCTGGACAGGACTCATGTACTGCACGAGGTCATGCTCACCACGGGCACCACCCAGTCGGAACTGTCGCGTCTCAGCGGTGTGTGGCAGCCGAGCATCAGCCAGTTCCTTTCCGGGAAGGTCCGCCTGAGTGATGAGCAGCTCGACCGGCTGCTGTCCTGCATGGGGTATCGGCTCGAAGTCATCCGACGACCGGTGCGGCCCGAACTTACCCGCTCCGAGTGGCGCTCCTGGCGGCTGCACCGTCAGCTGGCGACGCACTTGACGCGGTCGAGCCTTGAGCAATGGCGCCCGGCAATTGAGCGCAACCTGGAACGTCTCCGGAGCAGCGTGCGAGGTCAGCCACACGTACGCAACCTCGACCGGTGGGAATCGCTACTGGATCGCAGCGACGTACCGGAACTTCACCGGACCCTCACAGGTCTGGATCGCGACTCCATCGAGATGCGTGAGGTGTCTCCGGTCGGCGGCCTTCTGCCGAACCAGGAACGCTTGCAAGTGCTCCAGAGGGTGGGCTGATGCGCCGCGATCAGCTGGAGCACGCCATAAGGGCCGCGTGCCAGATCATCGGCCGGCCGGAGGTGATCGTGCTGGGTTCTCAGGCGATCCTCGGCACCTTCGATGAGGATGAGCTTCCCAGCCAGGCCACCATGTCAGCTGAGATCGATATCCTCCCGACCGCCGACAGTAACGAAGAAACTGTAGAGCTCGCCGACCGTATCGAAGAGGTTGCCGGGGAGTTCGGAACCGTACAGCCTTGATGACATCACAACTTGTAAGGGCCGTTTCGCCGGTAGCGGGACTCTGGCAAGTCACCTCAGACCGCTGAGCCAGGCTCCTGCCAGCAAGCACTACCTGCCCGGTGTTTGGGGCTCCCAGACGTCTGCGGCCTATCGCAGATCGGCCAGAAGAAGGTCAACGATGGCCTCCTCGTGAACAGCGACATCCGCCACTGCCATGGCGGCGCCCAGACCTTCATCCCACGGCGTGGCCTCGGCGCGTCCGCTCAAGCTGAGCCGGTTTTCGGCTGGGAGACGATCAACCGCAGACATGTAATCATCGTGGCCGAATCGCCAGGGGTGAGCGCCACGGTCGAAGATGCGGCGGGCGATGGCGATGCCAGGCCAGTCGAAATCGCCGTGGTAGCGCACGGTGGTGCGCGCGAGCAGCGCCATTCCCGCAGCGGCGGGATTACCTGACATGCAGGCCGCGGGGCGCTGGACACCTGCCGCCGCCAGGCGTTGCAATACCTGGGGATTCTCGCAGGCGTGGATGATTTCTCCAGGACGGGTCAGGTCGCCTGCATGCTGGAGCTCGTGGACGGTGAGGTGCGTGATCAGACCGAGTTCGGCTCGTTCGCGCATCATGGCTGACCAGCGGTCACGGCCTTGGGGCCGTAGCGCCCAGGTGATGACGGTGCCCGAGATCTCGTCGGTGCTCACACCGGCGCGTTGCCACAGGAGCCGACGTTCGGCTGCAGAAGTCGCGGGGGCGATGTCGAGTGCGAGGGCGAGAGCGCGCAGGATCAGGGCAACAGCGACTCCGTCGTCGAGACCGTGCGCATCGCCGGTGATCTCGCTGGCGAGTTCTGCCAAGCCGATAGGCGGATGGGCATCGTCCAGTACCCGGATGAGAACCTCAACCGCCGTTGACAGCGTGACCGTTGCCTTCGTGGTGGGGATGCGAGTCAGCAGGCCGCTGCGATGCAGCCACTGTGTCCACGGCGGTATCCAGTCCTTACCGGCCAGATCATGCTTGACTAGCAGGAGGTCAAGCTGGGCCCAAAGCTGCTGTCGGCCGACTCGTGCTACGTCTCGCTCAGCAGGCAGGTTCCGTAGTGGCGACCCGGTCAGTTCGGCGACGACGGCGACCAGGCCGCACCCTGCCGCGCTGGAGCGCAAGGCGGCGTCAAGGTCGGCGAGGGGTATGCGAGCCGTGCCGGTTCCGACCGACCGGCCCAGCAGACCGCTGAGCCGGTCGGCACCGTCATCGTCCAGCTGCACCGCGATGGACCCGCGCACCGCGTGCCCGTTGCGCTGGAGGCGCTCACGCAGTGCGGGCCACAGGGGCCGCAGCGATGGCGCGTGCAGATATGCGTGCAGAGTTGGCGGGATGGCGGTCATGCCGTGCTGCGCAAGTGGCGGTTGCGCCCATCCCAGTGCACGTGGGTGGTGACCGCCGAGCTACCGTCGCTGCGCCGGACCTCGTACACATCGAGCTGCGGCACCTCTGGAAAACAACCCCACAGGGCATGGCCGGTCATGACGAAGTCGAGATCGAGGGAGACGAGCAGGCCCATCAGCTCGGCCACTGTACCGTCGTCGACCTTGGCGAACGCGTCGTCTAGCAGGATCAGGCGCAGGGCCCGGCCGTCGTCGCCCAGGCTGGTGAGATAGCCATCGGCCGCAGCGAACAGGGTCACGTAGGAGACAAAGCGTGTCTCGCCTTGCGACAGCTTCGCACGTCGGGACAGCCGCCGCTGCTGGCCCTCCTCGGGGCCGAGAATGGTAACGGCGACTTCGTGCCATTGCCGGTAATCGAGCGCAGCCGCAAGATGGGTAGCGTAGCCGCTACTCGGGTCGGCTCCGTAGAACTGCTCGACCCGCTGGCGGAGGAGGTTGGTGAGCTCGGCGTTCTGGGTTTCGGACCGGACGGCGTCGGAGGTGGCGACGAG
Organism: Streptosporangiaceae bacterium; assembly: GCA_036495485.1. GTDB lineage: Bacteria > Actinomycetota > Actinomycetes > Streptosporangiales > Streptosporangiaceae > PALSA-505. The sequence continues at coordinate 21,561 of DASXMU010000338.1, read as the reverse complement.
TTCTAGGATGCGGCCGAGTGCGGCATGGTCGTCGCGCAAGCGCCAACTGAGCCGGACGCCGATGCCGTTGCTGGTGCGGATTGCGCGGAGGCTGGCGTTCATGGCGTCGATGAGCTGATCGGCCTGGTTGACCCGGCGGCGCAGCTCTTCGGCGACGCCACCGAGTATGAAGCGGGTGAAAACGGCACGTTCTCGCTCACTCAGCGCGGCCCGGCCTGCTTCGACCCGGGCGGCGAGGGCGCGTGCGGCTCCGGCGAGGGTGCGGTCGTCGCCTGCCCCGGCGACTTCGACCAGGAACACATTGTCGTCCATGTTGTGTTGCACGTCGAGCTGGCCGGAGACTTCACGGTCGAACTCACGGAAAGCGTTGAACACCGTGGTCAGGGACGGTGGCTGACGTGGGGCGGGGACGGTGGACTGGATGGCCCGTGCCGCCGACCGGACGTCGGTTATCTGCTCGGGATGGACGATCGCTGGCAAAGCTTCGGCTGTGGTGGCGGCGACCAGGCCGGGCAGGGCGAGGGCCCAGTTGAGCCGCTGTGCGGCAGCCGTCATCTGGGCGGTCTGGTAGCGGATGTCATCGCCGGCTTTTTCGCTCAGCGTCCGCGCAGTGCCGAGGAGTGGGCCGAGGTCGGCGGAGGCCTTCTCGGCCGTGCGATGCTCCCTCTGGGCGCGGCTTTGGGCGGTCTTCGTCTGGGCCAGCTCTGTGCGCGCCTGTTCGAGCGACAGGTCGACGGCCTCATGCTGAGCCGCGAGTTCGCTGGCGAAGGCGTGCCACTGCGACCAGCGCTGCTCGGCCTCCTGCTCGGCGGCGTCCCGCTCGTCGGCTGAATCGCTGGCCCGTTGCAGTTGTTCCCCGTACCGCCGGATCCGCTCGGCCAGGCGACCGAATTCCCTGCTGAGCTGATCGCTCCTGTCCTGGGCCCGTCGGGCGGCGGTGACGGTGACTTCGAGGGCCCCGGTTTCGGCAGGCAGGCCGAGGTGGGCGCAGGTGGCCTGGTGGGTGCTCAGCTCTGCCGCCCACGAGGTGCGGAGCTGGCGGGCACGCTCGGCTTCCTGCTGCGCACGGGTGGCGCTGCGGCCAGCCCGGGCCAGTGCCTCGGCGGCAACACGGCGGGCGGCGTGCAGGTCGGCTGTGCGGGGCGCGGTGCGGACCAGCGCGTCGATTCGGGAGATGAGGGCAGCCAGCTCATCTCGCCGCCGCGCTCGCTGCTCGGCTTTGCCGGCCAGCTCGGCCAGCTCGGCGTCGATCTGGGCGATCCGCTCCCGGCGGTGGGCTGCCCGGGCTGCGGCGCCGATATGCCGGGCCCGGTCGGTGACATGCCGGCCGCGCAGTGGGCCATTGCGCCAGGTTCCGTCGGCGGACACCGTGGTGGTGGCGACAGGGTCGTCGAATCCGATGCTGTCCAGGACCGCGGCGATCGTGTCCGCGGGCAGTTCGGCGGCAGGGTCGGCGCGTAGGGCGGACGAGAGCGGCCGGCCAGGCCGCGGGCTGGCCGGCCGGGCCGGGCCAGGCGGGCTGAGGAGTAGTTCGCCATCGGCGGCGACCACGGCGCCGTCGGGTTGGATAACCGCGCTGAGCAGGCCGGCGGAGAGCAGGGCCCCTTCCAACCCGGCCTGGTCGGCTGCGGTGAGATGGCCGGTGAACTCGACGCAACGCCACAGCGGCTCGCCCTCCCGGTCCAGAGCCAGCCAGAGTGGGTCGTCAGGCTTCAGATCCCGTGCGGCGGCTAGATCCGCGCGTTCGGAACGTAGTTCCTTGTCCCGCACGCGGGCGGCTTTCTCCTCCAGGTCGAGTTGCGCTCCTTCGATCTCAACGGCGGCGCGGGCTGGGCGCGCGGTCTCACTGGCTGCTTCGTCCAGGCCGGCCAGAGAGCCGTCGCCGTGGCCGTCCCGTGTGTCCCCAGTCAGCGCCTCGGCGTCGATGATCAACGGACCGACGGCCCAATGGGCGGACCAGTCGATCTCGCCGAAGAACTCCCGCGTTTGCGCACCGCCGGTCCACGTCCGCCAGGCCTGGGCAAGGGCGATGGCGGCGGTGTCCCGGTCGGCAGCCATTTCTTCTGCGGTGCTGGCGTCTTGCTCAGCGGCGGAACGAAGCTGTTCAGCTTCGCCTTCGACACGGAGCACTATCTGCTTGGCCTCGGCCAGGCGCCGGGCTTCGGCTAGCTTTCGTGCTGCCAATGAGCATCTCTCGGCGGCGCTGGTCGCGGCGACCGTAGCGGTTTGCTGGGCGTCACCGAGATCGCCGGGGATGATATCGGCCAGCGTGGCGGCCGGACGGGTCACCGGGTCCGGGTCGCGGTGGCGGCTGCGGCGGGCCAGCGCCAGAGCCGAGGCTGTGGTCTTCCGCTCGATGGTACGCACTTCTGCGGGCAGGCCGCCCATGGGCAGGTGGGCGTCTGCCAGGGCTTCGCGGGCCGCGGCCAGTGCGGCGGCGACGTCTTTGGCGGTGTCCCGGGTCTCGCAGAGTGCCCGCTCGGCGTCATCGACTGCGCGCTGATGATTCGCCCGTCCGCGTTCGGCCCCGGCTAGTGCCTGATCGGCGGCCGCGGCGAGAGCGGTTTCGGCGTTGTCGCGCTGGACGAGGTCGTCGGCGGTCTTGAAGATCTCCCGCGACTGGATCGCCGTCAGCGCGCGCTCGATCTCCGCTAGTTCCTCGGCAAGCTGCTGGGCCTGCGACTGGAGGCGGCCGGACTCCTCTTCGAGCTGGACGACTTTCGCCGCGCGTTGCCCGGCAGTCGCTTCAGCCTCCGCGAGGGTGCCCGCGGCGGCCAGCGCCTCCCCCGCCATGGAGCGCAGCGTTTGCGCGGCATACCGCTGGTACACGGCCAGGAACGTGGCGACCTGCCCGGCCGAGTTCTCCAGCCGTTCTTGAGGGGCGCGGGTCTCGGTGAGGCCGTCGAGTTGCTCGCCGGCCCGGGTCAGGGCCTCGTCGTGCAGGGGCGGCAGTGACTCCAGCAGGATGTGCGGCAGTCGGCCCTCGTCGATGCGGTTGCCGACGTCGGGCGCGCGCAGCGTATGCATGAGCTGGAGCAGCCCGTCGTAGCGATCACGTCCGGCGTCGCCGCCGAGCCCGAATACCTCGGCGCGGACGCGTTCGCGGTGTACGCCCGGGGATTCGGTGAGGCGTTCGGCCCCGATGAGTTCCGTGAGCGCGTCCCGGGAGAGCGGCTCCCGCGTGGCGGACAGCAGCTCGAGGCCGTCGCCGACGCGCAGGGGGGTGGTGAAGTACCAGACCTTGGTGCTGCTGGCGGACTGGCTGTGGCGGATCAGGGCCCCGACCGTCAGATATCCGCCGGGGCGGCGCAGCTCGAGCCACAGGTAGCCGATGCGGTTGGCCTGGCCCTGTGCGCCTGTGCGCATCAGCTCGTCGAGACTCACCCGTGCGGCGCCGGTGGCGTCCATGCGGCGGCGGTCGGCGTCGAGCAGGAACGGCAGCAGCATCTCCAGCGCGCGGGATTTTCCCGAGCCGTTCGTGCCGCGCAGGATCATCCGGCCGCCACTGAGATCGAACTCGTTGTCCAGGTAGTGCCAGACGTTGACAATGCCGGCCCGCGAGAGCCGCCAGCGTTCGTCGAACCGACGGGGAGGTCGTTGCTGACTCATCCGGGTATCTCCTCGTGCACAGCGTCTTCCATGGATGGGTCTTGCGTGGCCGCCTGGGTTTTCACATGCGGCTGATAGCGAGCCGCGAACGGGAAGATAGCCAGGCCCTCTTCCAGAGGGCAAGCCAGCCGCAGCGCCGCTAGCAGGCTGGTGACGTCGGTGCGCAACGTGCCTGGGGACTCGCCGTACGAGCCCTTCCAGGCCGAACGATAACGGGCTGCAAGTTCGGCCAGCGTCGCGTCGACCTGCGGCCAGGGAGCAAGCGTGCCAGGCAGCGGGCGGTCGTCGATCAGGACGGCGGACTCGGCAGACGGCTGCAGTATCGTGGCCAGCTCGTCGAGCAGCAGCAGCGCCGCCTGCTTGGCGCTGCCGCTGCCGGGGAAGTCGAGATCGGTGAGCGTCCCTGACGGGTCGTAGGCGAGTGCGCCTTCGGCCCGGACCTCCAGCACCAAACCGAAGTTCTCGTCGAGATGCCGGGCTAGCTCGTTGCGGTCTCTGGACAGCACGTCGAGCTCGTCGTCAGGAAGTTCCGCACGGAAGACCGCTGGATTCTCCACCAGCCGCTGCCGGAGCCGACGGCGTGGCGGCTCGGGTGACCGCTGTGACCAGGTCTCCGCTGCCATCGAGAACGGGTGCAGCGGACTGGGCAGCAGATGGATGAGCAGCGGGCGGTTGATGCTGAGCAGGGCCTCGTTCTCGGGCCGTTCGCCCCAGGCACCAAGCGAGCCGTCTGTCTCACTCACCACTCCCCAGGTCACGAGGAGCCGGAGCGCGGTGACGAGCTGCCGCCGGTCGCTGATGCCGTCGGTGATCGTGATCGACTGTTCGGCCGCATCGGCCCGGATCTGATCAACCAGCGCCGAAATCAGAATCTGCTCTCCGACGCCGGGAGCGAGCAGTGCGGCGCATGCCAGCGAGAGGTGGACGTAGGTGGCGGCGGTGAAAGGGCTTTCGTCGGTTACCCGCCGCGCGGGGCGGACCGGTGCTGAAGCCGGCAGCGGAGCCTTGACGAGGCGGGCGAATCTGGACTCGACGATCAGGACGTATCCGAGCTGGCTGGCGAACATGGATTTCAGTGCCGCGGCGTGGCGCCGTATCAGGTCCAGCTCGGCGGGCTGGCGGGTGGCGGTGAGAAGGGGTGACGCCAGCAGGTGCCGGGCGGCGATCCGCCGCTCCCCGGCATCCAAGCCGGCCGTCGAGACGGGGGAAGCAGTCATAGCGCCGCCTCTCGCGGGCCCAGCGCGGGTTCGCCCGGCATCCATTCCGCGGTTCCTGATACCGAGAGGCTGAGACCGATGAATGTCGTCGTTCCATCCGGGCTGGTCACGACCGTGTCAGGACCGGGGGCCGCGCGCAGGCGCAGGCCTACGTCGTGGTTCACAGTCTCGTCCCGGTTGCAGGCAAGCAGGTCGGCCACCAGATCGAGGAGCAGGTCACGGGCGGCCGGTGAGATGCAGGCGTGATGCAGGGAACCGGTGAGGGCCAGCTCGGCCGCAGCGGCCTGGCGTTGCTCGGCCTCCCGCCGCGCTTCGGCGGTCAGGCGGAGCTGGTCGGCGGTCGGGTCCGGGACGCGGGAAGTGCGCCCGCGCATCGCACGGTCACCGCGTTCACGCAGCGACACCGGAACATGGACTGGATCGGACTCCCACCAGGAGGTCGTCGGCCCGATACGCGGATCGGGCTCCTCCGGGCCGAAAAGCAGATGCCGGGACGGATAGGCGCCGAACGCCGCGGCATGGAGCCGGTGGGCATCGTCGTCGCCGGACGCGGAGAACCAGCGGGCGAGCCGGAGGAAGTCGGCTCGCCGGGAAAACCCCGTGCCCGAGGAGTCGAGCAGGCGCTTGGCGTTGGTGATGAGCTGGCCTAGTGCCTGCCCCGCCGCCGCGCGGAGCTGCTCAGGGCCCGATGCGCCGGTGGCCTCGTACCAGTATGCAAGCTCTTCCCAGTCCGAACGTGTCCGTCCCTGCGCCCGCTCGACGGGTGTGCCGTCGGGCAGGGTGAGCCCGGGCAACTGGGCCAGTGTGTCCAGCAGCCGGTCGATCAGCTTCAGGACAAGGCCGATCCGGTGGGCGACCGCGGGGGCGTGCCGGTTGACGTCGGCGGTGATCAGATCGATGTAGACCAGCAGCAATTCCTTGAACTGCGCGTACTCCTCACCGCCGAGGTCGTAACGGCTGAGGATGCCGGCCAGGTAGGCGTAGAAATCCCGGACACTGTCGGTGAACAAGCGCTGGTTGCCAAAGATCGTGGTGACCTCGCCTGCCAGAGCGTCAGTATCGATCTCGTGGCGGTCCAGCATCGCCAGAATGCGGTCAAGGGACTGCACGATCTGGCCGAGCAACTCCCTGGCCACCTCGCGCGCGCCTTCGCTCGCGTGCAGTATCGCGATCGCCTCACGGTGCAGCCGCCCCCCGAGCTTCGACACCTGGTAGCGGGACCTGGAACGGATGTACTCGGCGACTGTGTTTACCTTCGCGTCGCGGACAGACGGCACAAGGTTGCCCCAGACGACGAGCTGGCGGCAGCGTGCCTCGACCGTTTCGCGATCGAACGTCAGGCCGCGCTCGGCCAGCTGGGCCGTTACCTCAGCGGCAGACAGATCGGTGAGCAGGGTGGCCGAGAAAAGATCCATGATGGCCAGATAGTCGGCCGTCTCATCAACGGTCAGGTAGCGGAACAGGCCATGACGGGAACGATCCGCCGATGCAGCGACCTTCTCCGAGGGATCCACGCTGGTAAGGCTAGATGAGCTGTCCGACATTTCGATGTGAGGCTCACCGGGTCGACTGCCGTCCTGGATACCCGACAGCGGCTGACGTCGACGAGAGCAAGCGAACCTCTGTCCGCAGGATGGCTCACGTCCTAGGCATAGGCGGGAGTCGGCTCACACTCTTCGGGGCCTAAGGGGGGAGTGGCGGAGAGTGCATGATGACCAGGGGCGGGAGTTGGTCGGGTTTGGCTGTGCTCGGGCGATCATGGCGAACACTTCCGACCCGCTGATCGAGACGGCCTTTCATGACGACGGGGATCGAGAAATGCTCCCCCGCGGAGACGTCGCCTCGCTCGCACGTGCCCGTGGAATCCGGAGTTTGTGTCCCTGGGGACTTGAACCCCATGTGTCCGAGGGGGGGCTTGAACACGGAAACCGGGGAGATTTCCCTGGCTCGGGGAAATCATGCGACTAGAGTAACAAGGACCGTGGCCAGTGCACCCTGGATTCCGCGAAGTGTTCGCTGTTTGTGCCGCTACCTGGCCCATGTATGGCCAGGCGTCAGATGCGGGGTGTCAGCTTCCGCGCCGCTGATCGCAGCCTCACAATCAGCCGCAGCGGTAGTCTGTGGGGTGATCAGCAATTGGCCCGCGCGACTTGGTCCCGGTACCTTCCGTGATAGGCACCACGACACACACGAGTAACCGGATCAGGTTGCGCTCAGCTTCCATCGGGCTGCTGCGACAATCCGGTGAGAAGGTTTTCCACCTCCTTCGATCCCCCGCGCCTCACGGCGCACAGGGTGCAGTCCGAACCTCTCACCACGCTGGCGTGTAGCCGGATGCAGGTCACCTCGTCGAGTGTCTTGTCCACGACCCCGGATGCCCGGCAGGGCGCCGTGCCGGGCGACGGCCGTGATCCAGGCCCGCCGTCGCGCGGCGTTCACCGCAGCGGTGATCTTGCTCAGCGGCCACTGCCCGCCACCAGAGATCTCATCCAGCGTGCACCACATTGTGGGCACCCAGGCGACCAGACCGAACAGATCCTCCTGGTCACCCAGTCTGCCGAAGTCAGTGGTCACCTCCGTCGTCAGCGATCACGCAGGCCAGGTCGGCCAGCACCCCGGCCCGGTCATAGCGTCGTTGACCGCGTGGGAGATCCCTTAAGAATGCCGGGATCGTCCCCGCGTCGCGACGGACGGGACCTACCTGCTCGCAGTTCCTGCATGCAGGCCGAGGCGATCCTGGCGTGCGACTTCTTCACGGTGGAACTGCTCGACGGCACCCAGGCCTATGTCCTGGCGTCAAGTCACGGTGTCAGCTTCCGCTGCTGCGAACATGAATGATCTGGGCAAAACGAGCATAACGCCACGTTCCGGGACCTGGTATTCACCCATATGGTAGGGCCGAGGGTAGGGATTCTCCCCATACTGCCATGCGATGTACGCATGCAAACTGGTTGCAGTCATCCCAATTGCAGTCATTGTGCCGCCTGCGGGATACGTGAGCTTGGCCTTGTGTTTGGATACTTATTTCCGGCCGATTAGCAGATGCAAAACCGCTTAGTGTGAGAGGAGGGAAGTCATGAAAAAGATGTCGATCCGTAAGGCTGGCCCGATCCGGCTGACCACTTGTTGCTACTACGGGGCTTTCTAGCACATCACAACTGGAGCTGGGCTCCGGCAGACGCTGGAGCCCAGCCCTAACCCCGTTTTATGCAGAGGAGATGCGGCGTATGAGCGCCATCGCACCGGGCCGTTCTACTGGAGCAATCGTCCGCCTGCACAGTCTTACGATGGTCGCCGAAGATGATGCCGTTATGGTGGGCCGACCCGACATCGGCTCTTACGCGCTATTCCCTGAGGAGGGAGCGCAGGCGCTGCGGATGCTCGATGCGGGCTTGGCGGTCTCTGGCGTGGCCGACTGGTATGAGCAGGCTTGCGGTGAGCCCCTGGACGTCGCCGATTTCCTGGCCACACTTGAGGATCTGCAGTTTATCCGGGCCGAGGGAGAAGATAAGGCTGGCATGCCGCCGGTTCGATGGCGGCGCCTGGGGCGGTGGGCATTCTCCTGGCAGGCCTGGTTGTGTTATCTGGCGCTGATCGTGACAGCGGCGGCTATGATAGTACAGCAGCCGTCATTGCGACCGACTTACCAGCATATATTCTTCACCCAGTATCTTTCGCTGATCCCGATCGTGCTCGCTGTGGTACAACTCCCATCTGTGCTCATTCATGAGTCGTTTCATGCGCTGGCTGGGCGGAGGCTCGGTCTCCCATCTGTTCTCCGCCTAGGTAGGAGGCTATTTTACGTCGTTGCTGAGACCCGGCTGGATTCTCTGCTCAGCGTGCCGCGACGGCGACGGTATCTGCCGTTCTTTGCAGGAATGCTCGCTGACGTCGTCCAGATTTCGGCGCTGACTGTGCTGGCCGCGATTCTAGATCGTCCCGGCATCCCGGCGTGGTGCCCTAGACTTTGTCTAGCTGTGGCATTTACTTGCGTCTTGCGGGTGATCTGGCAGTTCATGTTCTATCTTGAGACCGACCTTTACTACGTCGTTGCCACCGCCCTGCGCTGTGCGGATTTGCAGAATGCCACACGCTTCTATATAAAAAACCGGCTCCGGCTGCTGCTGCGCCGCCCTTCTCGCCAGCCTGGCCTGGACTGGTCGGACCGTGATCATGCAGTCGCCCGCTGGTATGCCCTGCTTCTGCTGGCTGGCTATGGCTTTTCACTCTTCAGCCTGATGTGGGCTGCAATTCCCACCCTGGTCCGTTTCTCCTCGCTCATCATTGAGCGCTTCACGGGATCAGGGACTCCGGTCGCCGCCATCCTTGACGCGACGAGCTTCCTCGCGCTGAGTTCCCTGCAATGGGGGCTGGTGGCCTACGTCGCCGTGCGGGATCGGCGTGCCCGCCGGGCATCAGCTTCAATCCAAGGAGCACTGTCATGACCTCATCTCCGCCACGGCACTTCTGGGCTGTCACGGCCACAGACACCGCGACACGTGACGATCTCCCGGTACCACCGGGACCCTCTCTGGACGTGCGCTGTCATCGTCGCTTGGGTGGGCCCTTCACCGGATGTGGCTCTTTGCTGCGAATCGTCGTGCCCGAGCTATTGGAGTGCGACGCTGAGCGGGTAGCGGCAAGAGCCGTTGAACTCGTTACCCTCACACCCGAGCTTGTATCACAGATCCCGGGGGTGCCGCAGACACTCACTGACCTCGCAAGCACCGAGGAACGGACTCGCTTCTACCCGGCATCCCGCACAGAACGCCTTTCCCTGGGCGTCGCCGAACTGCTCATGGACTGGGCTCGGGTCAAGCACCCTGGCGGCGTGGTCATTGCGTTCCGTGAGCTGGACGAAGCCGATTCTACTGATCGTGAACTGGTAGGTGTGCTCGTGCGCCGCTGTGATCCCAGCGTGGTGACGGTAGTGGCGGAAGTGCAAGACGACGTTTCCGGCCGTTTCGGGCAGGCTCTCGCCAGCCACACCAGCCGCGTCGGTTGGCGACCCCTGGACCGTCCGCCCATTCCCTCCGATGCAGACCTCGCGCAGTTGTTCATCGATTCCGACGGCACCAGCAAGAACCCCGTCCTTCATCGTGCCTATCTCGACCTGCCGCCAGATGAGCGGGCCCGTCGCCACACCGCCCGCGCCGAGGCACTGGCCGCCCTCGACGAGCCGATGCTCCGGATGGGAGCCATCCCTTATCACCTTGAGCACGGGACCGCCCCGGCCAGCGTCGGTGCAGAGGCTATCTTGGCGGCCGCCGACAGATGCTTTGACCGGGGGTTTTACAAGGGAGCAGCGGAACTCTTCCGGCGCGCGCGGCGGCTCATTTCCCGCGCCGAGCTACCAAAAAAGCACCTCCACATCACTAACAGGCTCAGCGCTTGCGCTTCCTATATGCAATTGAGCGAAGATGCTTTTAGCTACCTCGCCGAGCTCCGCCGGGATTTCACTGATCCCAGCGCGCACTTGGCCAGCAGCTATAATATGGCTATGCTTTATACCCGCCATCTTCCGCAGGAAGATCACGATGAGGATAAAGCTTTGGAGTGGGCGAACGCCGCGATAGTTATCGCCGACCATTACCCAGATCCGAGACAGCGCGCATTTCTCGGGGCCTTCATGCGCAACGCTCGTGCCCTCGTTGAGATGCACCGGGGCAATCTTGACGGCGCCCGGTCACTGGTGAACGAGGCCATGGGAATACTCGACGTCGACCTTGAACCCCATGAGCATCTTCTGCACCGCTCCGTACTGATATACAATCGGGCGCAACTGCTGGCTAGCCTAGGCGATCCCGCCGCCGCACTGCGCGATTATGACGAGATAATCCGTCGCGACCCGAACTGGGGCGACTACTACTATGAGCGCGCTGCGGTGCGCCGTGCCCTTGAACAGCATGACGAGGCCCTGGCGGACTATGCCACCGCGATCCGGCTGAGCCCACCCACCTACGAGGCACACTTCAGCCGGGCAGACCTGCTGCGCGAACTAGGGGATGATGACGGCGCACTGCGGGATCTGGACTACGCGCTAGTGCTTGAGCCCGACCATATAGAGTCACTCGTTAACCGCGCCGACCTGCTACTGGCGCGAGGAGAGGCCGAACGGGCCCGCGAGGACATCGACCGTGGCCTGACCCTCGATCCGTTCAACGTGCATCTGCTGTCCGCTTGCGGAGCGTTGCTCGCTGACTGTGGTGACAATGAGGCCGCGTATGCCAGCTACACTGCCGCGCTCGGACAGGACCCGGGCTTCGTTCCGGCCTGGGCCAATCGCGCTGTGCTGTCCTACTCAGCGGGCCAGGCTGCAGCAGCGGCTGATGACCTCAGCCACGCGATTGAGCTCGATGACAACGCTGCCTTGCGGGCCAATCGCGCCGTCGCGCTGCAAGATCTCGGGGAGCATCAACGCGCTCTGGAAGACCTTGATGCTGCCGTCGCCACGCTGGGCGATCAAGATCCTGACCTGTTCTACCGGCGTGGTGCCAGCCGTTACACGCTGGGCGACCTCGATGGCGCGCTCGCGGACTGGCGTATGCACCTTGCCGCATACGATCCCGCGGAGACGTCACCCTACATCACCGAGATCCAGCAACGCGGTGGCGATCTGATTGCGCAGGCCAGGGCGACGGAGAGCGTGGCATGACTGCGACAGTCTCCCAGGACCGGTTGCATGGTTACGCCCTGGACGGAGGAATCCTTCCGGTCAGCGAGGATCGGCCACAGGGAGGCGATGCACTTTCAAGAATAGAAACAGATATGTTTAGAGGGGCTATGCGCCATCACGCCAAAGGTGTCGCTATTATCACCGCAGGGGTTGAAATTCCCGCCGGTTTCTGTGTCACCTCTCTAGCATCTATCTCCTTGGATCCGCCGCTTGTATCATTCACCGTCGGGCTGGTTGCGGCTTCATGGGGAACCATGAAGAAAGCACGATACGTCATGATCCATCTCCTTGCCGACGGTCAAGAGGATCTCGCACGCAGGTTCGCCCGGACGGACGCGCTGAAATTCGGTCCCGGGACGCGCTGGCATCGCGGCTTCCGAGGCCTTCCGGTACTTGATGACGCCCTTGCCTGGCTAGCGGCTGAGCCGGTGAGCCGCCTCTCAGCCGGAGATCACGCACTCGTGATTAGCCAAGTAATCGCCGTCCGCTCTGTAACAAATGCGAGACCGCTCATACATTACAACGGCACGTTCACACGACTGGAACAACCCGCATAACGAGTCGGCTCGTGTGGCGTGCCTGGCATTGCGCAGTCCAACATGCCACGAATCATCCAGGCGGCCGACTTGCCTGTCGCGGCGCCGATGCCTGAGCGCGGAGGACGATGGCGGTGACCTGGCTGCGGGAGGAAACTTCGAGTTTAGTAAAGGAACTCGATAGATGTTTCTCGACTGTTTTTTCGCTGATGTGCAAGCGGCGGGAGACGACGCGGTTGGATAGTCCTTGGCTGACCAGCGTGGCGACCTGACGTTCACGGCTGGTCAGGACGCCGAGCCCGGTCTGTGCCTGTTGGAGGCGTCGCGGCCGTGTGCGGGCGACGAGCCTGCGCCGGGTGGCCATGGCCTGCTGGGCTAGCCGGGCGGCGCCGCGCGAGGCGAATACGGCTTGCACGGCCGCTAGTTCTGCGGTGGCTTGGCCGGTGGTGCCGCTGGCGGCCACGACCGTGGCTGCAAGGAGCCGCGCGCGGGCCGCGTCAAGGACGAGACCCGCCGCGTCCAGGGAGTTATGGGCCGCTATAGCCAACTGGTGGCTGCTAGGCTCTGCCTGCGCGGCCCGCACGTGAGCTTGGGCCAGCAGCGCAGTCCCGGTGTGGCCGGGCAGTTCCCACCGGCGGGCGGATGCCTGCGCGTAGCCAGCCCATTGGGCGGCTGCCTCGATGCGGCCAGCGGCGAGTTCAGCGCGGGTCAGCATCTCATACCAGCCAGTGCGGGCCCAGGCAGGCACGGTGGGCAGGTGCGGCCCGCCTTCCGCCTCGACTAAGTCGAGGCACGCGGGGATGTCACCTTCGGCTAAGTGTGCCTCGGCAAGGATCCTTGTCGCTGCGAAGGCCATACCGCCAGGAGCTTGCCCGGCAGGAACAGCCGCCGCCGCGTTGAGGGCGACACGCAGGTCACCCATCCAGGTGGCCACCCAGCACCGCAGTAGCATCGCTGCGGTGTACCACTCGCCGCTTCCGGATCCCATCGCCAGGTTCACCACGTCGTCGGCGCACTCCGCAGCCTCGGGCAGGCGGCCCAGCTCACGGAGCAGGAGGATCTTCGTGGTGAGCAGTTCAGGCAGCAGCAATCGCTGGCCCCGGTCGTAGGCGAGCAGCATGGCCCGGTCGATATGGCGCAGCCCATCAGGCAGGCGTTCCAGCAGAAGCTCGCCCCGGCCAACCCAGGCGGCCGCTTCCAGGTGCTCGGCAAGCTCGGTCTCAAGGAGCGCATCAATCAGGGGGACGGCGCTGTCAGCATGCGCGGCCGCGCGGCTGGCTTCACCGATCGCAGCCTCCGCTACGGCCAGCACCCCATACGCTGCCGCCTGCAGAGGCCGCTGCTTGTGGTGCACAGCCGCGCTGAGCGCCTGCTCTGCTTGACGGCGGCCATCTGCGGCCTCAACGCTGGTAAGCGCGCTGACCGCCAGCTCGAACGCGAGTGCTGCTGCCGCGGGCGTACTGGGATCAGGCAGCTCGGCGACCTCGGCTTGCAGCAGCGCCCGTGCCTCGGGGCGGTGACCAAGCAGCCGCCCGGTGACCGCACAGAGCGTGGCCGCCGCGGCACGAGCCGTACTGTCGCTGCGGGGCAACAGCCGCAACACGTCTTGCGCCATGGCGTGACATTTGCGCAAGTGCCCGGCGGCGCCATGGGCCTGCGCCAGCGCAACCATGATCCGGAGACAGACAGGCTTGCTGTCAGCATCATCCGGCAGCAGCCGCAACGCCACCTCCAGCCAGCCCACCGCCGTCGCCGGGGTATGATCCCCGGCGGTCCGCGCGGCCTCCTCCAGGAGCGCAATCGCCCTCAGGTCACCCATGGCGGCGCAGCGTTCGACATGGTGGGCACGTGTCGTGACCGGCGCGCCCAGCCGCTCTAATGCTGATGCTGTCCGTGCGTGGGCAGCCACCCGCCACACCAGGTTCGTGCTGTCATAGATCGCCGCGCGGATCAGGTGATGCCGGAAGGCAAAGAACCCGCCAGTCGCTGACCGGATCAGATCGTGATCAGCCATCTCTCGCAATCCATCCGATGCCCTGGCTTCGTCCAGCCCTCCGGCGCTCGCGACGTAGGAGGCGCAAAACGGGTCACCACAGATTGCGGCCGCCCGGGCCACCTCCTGCGCTAGAGGGGATAAGGCTTCCAGTCCGGCCAGCAGGTCCGCGCTCACCTCTGGAGGAAGCTCTCCAGGACTGGCCGTGGAAGCGTCCGCCGCAGGCCGCGGCCGGTGTGCCGAGCGAATCAGCACTTCGAGGTAAAATGGGTTGCCACCGCTTTCGCGATAGATCGCCTTCCGCCAGGATGGGCTGCCGTGCGCTCCTATCAAATGCTGCGCATCACGTTCGCTCAGTGGCTTCAGATGGAGCCGGATAGGCGCGGGATGCAACCGGCTGCCTGCGGTCATCGAGCGCAGCAGGAGGGACGCCTGCCGGTGCCGGTAGGCGAATGCGAGCAGCACCGGGCCGTGCGGCGGCCTGCGCACTAGGTGGTCCACTAAGTCGACGGACATCTCATCCCCCCAGTGCAAGTCATCGAGAAGCAATACCAGCCCCCCCGTCGCAGTCATCTCCTCTAGCAGACTACGCAGTTGGCGGTAGAGGCGAACTCGAACTGCCTGAACCTCTGGAGCCCGAGGGTTTCCTTCCGCTGCGGTCAGGTCGGGAAGATCCGCATCGCAGAGGCTGGCAGCGTCCGGTGCGGCCGGCCTGGCCGCGGCAGGAGTCAACCGGGTCACAGGATCGGCCAGCGTGTTGACCAGTACGTCCCCGGGGATGTGGCTGCGGGCGTAGCTCGCCTGCCCAGCCAGCACCTGTATCCCGCGCTCCATTGCCCGGAACGCCAGTTCAGTAAGCAGCCGGGTCTTCCCGATCCCCGGCTCACCAATCACCTCAATCACAGCGGCCGCCCCAGAATCAAGACGATCGAGGACCTCATCAAGAATCTGAGATTCGCGCTCTGTCCCAACCCAGCAGCCACGACGATTGCCTATCCTGCTCTCAGCTACCACATCAGCCTCGAATCTACCGACTAGGGTCGGCTGACATCGTTGAGGAGAAGCATTAACTGACGAACCTCTAGTGCCGGATTTCCTCGTTGATCGTACGCTTGATGAATCGTTCTATCCCTGCCTGGCTTGCTCACCAGTACTCGGCGCGACTCACAGGCGGCCCGTGTTATACATCGCTGCTGCCTAAGGGCGGCTACGCGCGCGGCTTCGGGCCGAGGGTCGGCTACGTATTGTGCAGCCCCCGTGGGTGCAGGGCTGAGATCGGCGGGCTCCCACGCCGTGCCTGCAGGTCAGCCTCCTATGACCCGTTTTGTAATCCTACAGGCATTGAATTCAACGACCCACTGCCTGTGGATTCCGCTGGGCAAGGCCGACCCCGCCTACGATCGGCAGAACCTACCGGGGTCTGAGCGGTTGTCTGCGCCTATACTTGGCAGGGAATGGCGGGGTTGGGTCGGTGGAATGTGTGTCGTGATGGTTCATTTCGGGCTTGTTTGCTCCTTTCGGTGGCTGGCAGCTCGCTGGGTGTGTGCTGCGCTGGCGGTCGGCCTTTCTCGGATGGGCTCTATCTCAGCCGGGGAGTGTCCTGCGTAGGCGCTCCAGCGATTCCCAGCGATGACAAGCAGCCCGTGAGTGCTGTGAGCTGGGCTATCACCGGCGGCGTGTTACTGGCTGGGCGAAACCCAGCGATTCCCGGGCGGTCAGGCGCCGTGGTCGCGCCGGGGAGCCAGCCGGGGTTGGCCACGAGTGACTGCTGGGGTTGACGTGACGCGCGGTGCTGGAGAATGGTCTGAGTTGCCGCCAGGGCCAGCCCGTGAGCTGGTTGACCTGTTCAGGCGGCTGCGGCGGGGGCGGAGTTTGTCGGGCGGCCAGATCGCTGTTGCGGCCGGGCTGTCGCAAAACTACGTGAGCGAGGTTCTGCGCGGGGTGAAGGCGCCCAGCCCGCAGGCAGCCACGAAGATAGCCGGTGCTCTGAGCGCCACAGGCGACCAGGCCTGCAGGGCTTATCAGCTCGCCGAACAACTCGGCGAGCTGAACCGCTACCACCGCGCCCGCGGGCAACAGCACCCCGGCGCCAGCCCCAGCCCGCCATCACAACGCCTGGCCCGGCGGCGTGCTGGCGCGCCCAAGGGCGCGCGCATGGCTGGTTCCGCTGTTGTAGAGGTGCGGTATTCGCTGCCGCCGGACACGGCGGCGTTTACCGGCCGGGATAAAGAGCTAGGCCAGGTCACCACAGCAATAGCCGACGCGGCCGGGGCTGGCAGTGTGGTGGCGGTGCATGCGATCGATGGGATGCCGGGGATCGGCAAGACCGCGCTGGCCGTGCATGCCGCATATGCGCTGGCCGGCCAGTTCCCGGACCGGCAGTTGTTCATCGACTTGCACGCCCACACTCCCGGGCAGGAGCCGGTAGCGCCGGAGGATGCGCTAGCTAGGCTGCTGGGAGCGGTGGGGGTGGAGCCCCGGGTTCTGCCGGCGCATCTGGACGGGCGGGCGGCGATATGGCGGGACAAACTGGCAGGTCAGCGGGCGCTGCTGGTCCTCGATAACGCCGCGGGCAGCGCCCAGGTTGCGCCGTTGCTGCCCGGCGGCCGGGACTGCCTGGTGCTGGTGACCAGCCGCCGGCACCTGGGGGACTTGCCCGGCATGGTCGTGCCGTTACTCCTGGGTGCTTTGCCAGCCGGTGAGGCGGCGCAGATGTTCACCCGGCTGGCACCCCGGGCCGCTGCGGACCCGGCCGCTGTCGCGGAAGTCGTGCGATTGGTGGGGTACCTGCCGCTGGCGGTCTCACTGCTGGCGCGGATGTTCGCCCGGCACCCGGCCTGGACGCTGGCCGACCTGGCCACCGACACCCGCGAAAGCCTGCTCACCCTCACCGCGGAAAAC
Source organism: Streptosporangiaceae bacterium (assembly GCA_036495485.1). GTDB lineage: Bacteria > Actinomycetota > Actinomycetes > Streptosporangiales > Streptosporangiaceae > PALSA-505. The sequence goes on along the minus strand of DASXMU010000338.1, from coordinate 4,629 downwards.
AGCAGTATCGCCGCCGCGTTCGGGCTGTCCCACCAGCACCTGGACCCCGCCCAGCAGCGGTTCTTCACCCTGCTGGGCCTGCCCCCAGGCACCACCACCGACAGCTACGCCGCCGCCGCGCTGACCAGTACCAGCCCGGCGGAAGCAGGCAGGCTGCTGGACGCACTGCACAGCGAGGGCCTACTGACCGAGACCGGCTACCGCCGCTATGGCATGCACGATCTGCTGCGCCGCTATGCCCGCGACCACGCCGCCACCCTCCCAGCCAGCACAGGCGACCAGGCGGTGGGGCGGCTGCTGGACTACTACCAGCACACCGCCGCTATCGCCCAAGACCTCCTCACCGGCCAAACCCGCCCCGCTCCCCCACCTACCACGCCGGCACCGTCTGCTGCTCCGGTGCTGGACGATGCCCGGCAGGCACTGGCGTGGGCCCGGGCCGAACGCGGCAATCTGCTCGCCTGCCTCGACCACACCACCCACACCGGCCAGCACGCCCGGATCACCGCCCTGACCGCCGCCCTCGCCGAGTTCCTGCGCCGCGATGGCCCCTGGACCGAGGCCATCACCCGCCACACCACCGCCCTCCACTCCGCCACCCACCTCAGCGACCAGCCCGCGCAGGCCAGCACCCTCAACCACCTCGGGACCCTGCGGCGGCTCACCGGTGACTACCCGGGCGCGGCCGGGGTCTTGGAGCAGGCTCTGGCCATCTACCGCGACCTCGGCAACCAGCTCGGCCAGGCCAGCGCCCTCAACCACCTCGGGACCGTACGGCGGCTAACAGGTGACTACCCGGGCGCGGCCGGGGTCTTGGAGCAGGCTCTGGCCATCTACCGCGACCTCGGCAACCAGCTCGGCCAGGCCGGTGCCCTCAGCAACCTCGGGACCGTACGGTCACTGACCGGTGATTACCCGGGCGCGGCCAGGGACCAGGAGCAGGCCCTGGCTATCCACCGCGACCTCGGCAACCGGCTCGGCCAGGCAAACGCTCTCCTCTACCTCGGGACCGTGCGGCGGGCGACGGGTGATTACCCAGGCGCGGCCCAGGCCCTGCAGCAGGCCCTGGCCATCTACCGCGACCTCGGCGACCGGGGCGGTGAAGCTGAGACGCTGAACGAAACAGGGACGCTGCACCGCCTCAGCAGTGAACCCGCCGAGGCTCAGGCTTATCACCAGCAAGCTCTGGTCCTGGCCCGCGCAATCGGCAGCACCACAGATGAGGCCCACGCGCTGGCCGGCCTGGGCCGCTGCGCCGCAGCCACCGGCCACAGCACGCGAGCCAGGGCCCTGCTCCGCCAGGCACACGTCATACTCCAGCAAACCGGCGCGGCTGAAGCCCCCACCATCCTCGCCGAACTCAACACCACCACCAGCTCCGGACCCGCAGAGTAACCTCGGCATCCCGGTAATCGTCAGCTCCGGCCCGGCCGCGCATGAATAGGCCAGGCCACCGCCGGGCAGTTCACACCTGCCCGGCTGACATCCTGGCGACCAGACAGGTGCACGCCAGCGCTCAGGAGGAATGGCAGTGGTGAGTCAGCGCACCATCTGGCTGGTAATACTGATGGCCTGCGTCCTGCTGGCCACCGCGCTCGGCGCGATCATCGTGATCCCTCACCTGCTCTACCCGCCGCTGAGTGCAGCCGATCTGCAGGGCGTCACTAACGCGCAGATGCGCATCCAGCTCCAGCAAGCCCAATCCGGGCTGGCCAACAACGCCCGGGCGGCAGTGCTGCAAAGCCTTGCTGGCCTGGTCGTAGTCGCCGGCGCCGCCGCAACCTGGTGGCAGGTCCACATCAGCCGCCAAAGCCAGATCACCGAGCGATTCACCCGGGCCGTGGACCAGCTCGGCAGCGAGAACACCGACATCCGCATCGGCGGTATCTACGCGCTCGAACGCATCGCCAAGAACTCCGCAGCCGACCGCAGGGCCATTCAGTTTCTCCTGGGCGCCTTTGTCCGGAACCACGCGAGCTGGCCGGTGGGAGCGGCCGATGGCCCGCAGCACCCCACTGCGACGATCGATGCGCACCTGCCCTGGCTGCAGGTTCGCGCTCCTGACGTCCAGGCCGCAGTGGGCGCCTTAGGCCGCCGCTTGCCTATGCCGGATGAACGAGTGCTCTACCTGTCGCGAGTAGACCTGCGCGGCCTCCAGCTCCACGGTGCCCGGCTGACCGGAGTCCAGATGCGATACGCCAACCTCGCCCGCGCCTGGCTGCAAGAGACACAGCTCGATCGATCCGATCTCAAAGGGGCGGACCTGCGCCGGGCCAACCTTCAAGGCACGCAGCTCACCGCGGCGAACCTCAGCTCCGCCTATCTGCAAGGTGCCAATCTGCGCGGAGCTGACCTTCGTCACGCGAATCTTCGCGGGGCCAACCTCAGCGAAGCGATTCTTGATAGCACCATGCTGACCGGCACCCATGCCAACGACGCCACGATCTGGCCTGCCGTCCTCACCCCCGATAAGCGCGGCGAGCTTGGCATCATCGAGGACGGTCAAGACGCTCAGATCAGGACATCCAAGACATAGCTCAGCCCTTTCTGATCTTGGTTAGTCCGGAGAACCCACAGGGTGTCGGCGAATTGCCAGGACAGGTCGTGCCGTTCGTTGTCGGTGGCGGCTTGCTGGGCGTGCAGCAGGTTCGCCTGTTCGGTGTCGCACCAGGCCAGCGCGGCGGCCGGGCTGGCGTGCGCGGGCTGGTCGCGGCCGGGCAGGGCGGATGCGGCAGCGATCCGCAGCTCGACCTGACCAATTTCGCATTCGCTACGTGGCCAATTTGAGCCAAGACATCCCAGGAATTTGGATGTCAAGCGGCGACGGGAGATTGGCCGGTGTTTTCCCGGTGGCCCCAGGCGGTGGCCTCGTCGTAGCGGGTGCGTGTCTTCAGGCATCCGTGCAGGATGCCGACGAGCCGGTTGGCGAGGCGGCGCAGGGCGTCGTTGTGTTCGATCCCGCGGTGGAACCTGCCCGACGGATGGGTCATCTCCACCCGGCCCGCACACCCAGCCCTGATCAGCGAAGCCGACTTCATCGCCGCCCAGGACATCAACGCCACCCGCGGCCCCGCCCCCTGCGATGTGCTGACCGCGCCCGAACCGCGGCGCTACCTGCTCGCGGGCCTGCTGGTCTGCGGCGCCTGCGGGCGGCGGATGGAATCAGCCTGGTCCAACCGCAAGCCCGCCTACCGGTGCCGCCATGGCCACACCAGCGCCCACGCGCCCGGCCCGGACCGGGTGAAGAACGCCTACGTACGCGAGGACCGGATCCTGGCCCACCTGCCCGCCTCGCACGTGCTGCTGACCGGGACCGATCCAGCCGGAGGGCGCAGACGCCGGACCCGCCGCGGAATCGACATCCGGCACCAGGCCAGCACCGAGACCGTGATCGGGTACCTCCGCGAGCAGCAGCTCACTCTGACCTACGACCCGGCCCCCGGCGCCCTGCGTGCAGGCACTGGCCAGGCCGCCACGACCGTCACCCTGAAAGCAAGCTAACCGAGGCCTCAGCGGCCCAGATATCCCGGAAGACATCCCAGGAGCTTAAATGTCAAGCCGCTACGGAGGATTGAGGGAGGTTTTGCCGGTGCGACCAGGCGGTTGCCTCGTCGTAAAGGGTCCTGGTCTTCAGGCATCCGTGCAAGATTCCGACAAGCCGGTTAGCGAGCCGCCGCAGGGCGTCGTTGTGCTCGATTCCGCGGGCGCGGAGCTCGTCGTAGAAGGCACGGGCGCCGGGCGAGGCGTTCATGGACGCGAAGGCCTGCGCGTTCAGCGCGTCGATGAGCCGGCCGTTGTGGATGAACCGGGCGGCGACGGCCTTCTTCTTGCCCGAGGCGCGGGTGATCGGGCTGGTGGCAGCGTAGTTCTTGCGGGACTTGCCGTCGGCGTACCGGTGCGGGTCGTCGCCGGACTCGCTGAGCACCCGGGCGCCGAGGACGGCGCCCATGCCGGGCTGGGACCGGTAGATCTCAGCGTCCGGGTGCCGGCCAAAATGCTCCTCCACCTGCCCTTGCAGGGTCTTGACCTGCTCGTTCAAGGTGGTGATCACCGCGATCAGGGACCGCACGGTGATGGCATAGGCGGTGGTGACGGCCAGCGGCTGGCCCAGCTGCTCGCCACGCAGTGCCACCAGGATCGCCGTCGCCTTGTCCGTGATGTTCCGCCGCCGGGCCCGCTTGAGTGCCGCACTGACCTGCGCACGGGTCAGCTTCGCGGCCCGGGCCGGGTCCGTCGCCTTGCCCAGCAGCTCCAGGGTGTCAGCGGCGTCCAGGTCCTCGAATGCCTCCAAAGCGGCGGGGAAGTACTCCCGCAACTGGTGCCGCAGCCGCTGCACGTGCCGGGTACGTTCCCAGATCAGCGTCTTGTGGGTCCGCGCCAGCACCTTGATACCCTCCGCGTCCGCGCTGTCGCCCGCAACGGCCCGCAGCTGGTGCGAATCGGTGCGTACCATATCGGCCAGCATGTGCGCGTCGCCGCCGTCGCTCTTACGACGTGGTGCACGATTGAGGTCGGGGCGGCCTGACCTGGCGGGCTGGCGTGTGGTGGTTATCGTCTGGCGGTCCGGTCGGAGACGAGCCCGGCGATGGCCAGGTGGGTCTGGTCGTAGTAGTCGCGGCGTCCGGTGTA
>DASXMU010000337.1:0-7510 GCA_036495485.1 Streptosporangiaceae bacterium | reverse complement strand
CGTCGCGGGGGAGACCGGGTCCGGCAAGACCACGCAGCTACCCAAGATCTGCCTGGAGCTCGGCCGCGGCATCACCGGTCAGATCGGCCACACCCAGCCGCGCCGGATAGCGGCCCGCACCGTGGCCGACCGGATCGCCGCTGAGCTGGGCACGCAGACCGGCGAGGTGGTCGGCTACAAGGTGCGGTTCGCCGACACCTCGAGCGACAGCACGCTGGTCAAGGTGATGACCGACGGAATCCTGCTGACTGAGCTGCAGCGCGACCGTGAGCTGCTGCGCTACGACACCCTGATCATCGACGAAGCGCACGAACGCAGCCTGAACGTCGACTTCATCCTCGGCTACCTCAAGCAGCTGCTGCCCCGCCGCCCCGACCTCAAGGTCATCATCACCTCCGCCACCATCGACCCGGAGCGGTTCGCGAATCACTTCGGGGGCCCGGTGACCGAGGTGTCCGGGCGCACCTATCCGGTCGAGGTGCGCTACCGGCCGCTCGCCGACCCGGACGATCCGGAGCGCGAGCCCAGGGACCAGGTGCAGGGCATCTGCGACGCCATCGGCGAGCTGTCCGCCGAAGGCCCCGGCGACATCCTGGTGTTCCTCAGCGGCGAGCGGGAGATCCGGGACACCGCCGATGCCCTGACCGACTCCGGCAGCAGCCTGGAGATACTGCCGCTGTACGCCAGGCTGTCGGCCGCCGAGCAGTACAAAGCGTTCCAGGCACATCGCGGGCGGCGGGTGGTGCTGGCCACCAACATCGCGGAGACCTCGCTGACCGTCCCCGGCATCAAGTACGTGATCGACCCGGGGACCGCGCGGATCTCCCGGTACAGCAACCGGACCAAGGTCCAGCGGCTGCCTATCGAGCCGATCTCCCAGGCGTCGGCCAACCAGCGCAAGGGACGCTGCGGGCGCACGTCCGACGGTGTCTGCATCCGCCTTTACAGCGAGGCGGACTTCACCTCGCGCCCGGAGTTCACCGACCCGGAGATCCTGCGGACCAGCCTCGCCTCGGTCATCTTGCAGATGGCCGCGCTCGGCCTCGGCGAGGTCGCGGATCTCCCGTTCATCGACCCGCCGGACGCGCGCAACGTAGCCGACGGCGTCCGCCTGCTGGAAGAGCTCAACGCCCTGCAGGCCGGGCAGGCCAGGCCGAAGCTGACCGACGTGGGGCGCAAGCTCGCCCGGCTGCCGGTCGATCCCCGGCTGGGCCGGATGATCCTGGAGGCGGACCGCAACGGGTGTGTCGATCAGGTGCTGATCATCACCGCGGCGCTGGCCATCCAGGATCCACGGGAGCGGCCAGCGGATGAGCGTGATGCCGCCGATGCCCTGCACAAGCGGTTCGCTGAGCCTGGCTCGGACTTTCTTGCCTTCCTGGTCCTGTGGGACTACCTGCGCGACCGCCAGCGTGAGCTGTCCGGATCCGCCTTCCGGCGGCTGTGCCGCCGGGAGTACCTGCACTACCTGAGGGTGCGCGAATGGCAGGACGTGCACGGTCAGCTCCGCCAGGCGGCCCAGGACCTCGGCATCGCCACTGGCCCGAAACGCGCGAAGGGCGGCGGCACCCAGGCCGCGGTCACCGGCCAGCCTGCCCAGGGCGGCCAGCCCCGCCGGGGCAAGGCCAGGAAGGCCAAGGCGGCCGGCGGTCAGCCCGGCGGTGACGATCAAGAGCGCCGCATCCCGGCGGACGTCGCGGATCTGGTACACATGTCGCTGCTGGCCGGCCTGCTCTCGCACATCGGTATGCAAGACCAGGCCCGCAAGCAGCAGGCAAGCCAGGGCAGCCCAGCCAGGCGCCGTGGCCCGGCCGAGTTCACCGGGGCCCGTGGCGCCCGGTTCGCCCTGTTCCCCGATTCCTCGCTGGCCAGGAAGCCGCCGCAGTGGGTGGTCGCCGCCGAGCTGGTGGAGACATCACGGCTGTGGGCGCGGGTCGCCGCCGCGATCGAGCCGGAGTGGGCCGAGCCGCTGGCCGCGCACCTGGTCAAGCGCACCTACAGCGAGCCCCACTGGGACGCCAAGCGGGGTGCGGCGATGGCCTCGGAAAAGGTAACGCTGTACGGGCTGCCGCTCGTCGCGGCCCGCCAGGTCAGCTACGGGGCCATCGACCCCAAGGCCGCGCGGAAGCTGTTCATCTCGCACGCTCTGGTCGAGGGCGACTGGCAGACCCACCACAAGTTCTTCCACCACAATCAGGCGCTGCTCGAAGATGCCGGGGACCTGGAGCGCAAGGCCAGGCGCCGGGGCATCGTCGCCGACGAAACGGCCGTGTTCGACTTCTACGACCAGCGGATCCCCGCGAGCGTGACCTCCGCCCGGCACTTCGACACCTGGTGGAAGCAGGCCCGGGCCGAGGATCCGGCTCAGCTCACCCTCACCCCCGGAGATCTGCGTGGCCCGGCCGCCGAAGAGGTCCGCCCGGCCGACTACCCGGACGCCTGGGGCGACCTCCCGCTGTCCTATGAGTTCACCCCCGGTGAGCCGGACGACGGGGTGACCGCCGACATCCCGCTGACCGAGCTGTACCAGGTCAAGGGCGACGAACTCGGCTGGCAGGTACCCGGCCGGCGCGAAGAACTGATCACCGAGCTGATCCGCTCACTGCCCAAACACCTGCGCACCACCTTCGTCCCCGTCCCCGACACCGCCCGCGCCGCCGCCGCCCACCTGGGCCCGGTCCACGGCAACCTGCTGGACGCCCTATCCGCGGAACTGGCCCGCGAGACCGGCACCCGAATCCCCCGCGACGCCTGGAACCCATCCCGCCTCCCCGCTCACCTCCGGATGACCTTCCGCGTCGTAGACGGCGACCGCGTCCTGGCCAGCGGCAAGGACCTCGAAGCGCTGCGCCGGCAGCTCCGCCCTCGCCTGGAAACGGCTCTCGGCAACGCGGCCAGCACCATCACCCGCACCGGCCTGCGCGACTGGACCATCGGTGAGCTTCCCAAGGTCTTCCGCCACGGCCAGGTCCAGGCCTACCCGGCCCTGGCCGACGCCGGCGGCAGTGCAGACGTCCGCCTCTTCGCGACCGAAGCCGAGGCTCGCCTGTCCATGTGGCAAGGCACCCGCCGCCTCATCCTGCTCCAGGTCCCGTCCGGCGTCCGCTCCATCGCCGGCCGCCTCCCCGCCGCCACCAAGCTAGCCATGAGCTCACACCCCTACGCCAGCATCGGCGCCCTCCTGGACGCCTGCGCCGAATGCGCCACAGACCACGTCATCGTCCAGGCTGGCGGCCCCGCCCGCACCGCCGGGGGGTTCGCCCACCTGGCCGAAGCGGCCAGGGACAACCTGGCCCTGGACACCTCCCACGTGGTGGACGCCGTCGCCCAGGTTCTCACCGCCGCCCACGAAGCCCAGGTCCGCCTGGCCCAGACCACCACCCAATCCGCCGCCCGCACCGATATGCGCACTCAGTTCGCCGCCCTCATCTACCCCGGCTTCATCACCGCCACCGGCCTGCCCCGCCTCCCCGACCTGGTCCGTTACCTCAAGGCCATTACCCGCCGCCTGGACAAGATGCCCGAGTCCCTCACCCGCGACGCCGAACGCATGGCCACCGTCCACCGCGTCACCGACGCCTACCACGAGTTCCTCGCCAACCTCCCCGACCCGGCTCACCTCACCTCAGCCCAGTCCGCCATCCGCTGGATGATCGAAGAACTCCGCGTCAGCCTCTTCGCCCAAACCCTGGGCACCCCCACCCCCATCTCCGAAAAGCGCGTCCAAGCCGCGCTGGATCGCCTCACCTGACGGACCGGAATGTCATGGTTTGTACAACTCCAAGCCGCGCTGGATCGCCTTAGCTTGTCGTTTAACCTCTGCTGGTTTTCGGTCTTGACATGATGCGGCCACCGCATGATGATCTTCGGGTTCCTACCAAGAACTGAAGACACAGGCGGTGGCCGTGACGTTAAGTATGGCCTGGCCGGGTGCTGTAATCCAAGGCGGATCCGGTGACGGGCGGGCGCGCGGGATGCTGGCGGCGTTTCGCGGCGAGCTGTACCGGTGTTTCACCAGGCGCGCAGATGAGCTGTTCGAACTGGCGGATGCCGTGTTGTGCGCCGGGGCGCCGGTGCGGGACCTGGCGGGGTTGTCGCTGGTGCCCGGGCACCGGCGTGGTCACGGGGCGCTGTATGACGCGCTGGGCGCGGGCGAGATCAGCATCGGCCGGCTGCGGTGGTCGCTGGCCGCGGTGCCGCTGCCGGCCTGGCCGGACGGGCGGATCCGGCTGGCGGTCGATGTCAGCAACTGGCTGCGGCCGGACGCGGTCACCAGCCCGGAGCGGTTGTTCTGCCATTGTTACGGGCGGGGGAAGAACAGCGCGCAGATGATCCCGGGCTGGCCGTACTCGCTGGTGGCGGCGCTGGAGCCGGGCCGTAGCTCGTGGACCCGGCTGCTGGACGCGGTCCGGCTGGGCCCGGCTGATGACCTGACCCAGGTGACCGCCGGGCAGGTCCGCGAGGTGGTGCAGCGGCTGATCAGTGCCGGGCACTGGCACGAGGGCGACCCGGACGTCCTGGTGATCTTCGACGCCGGGTACGAGCCGGCCCGGCTGGCCTGGCTGCTCAGGGATCTCCCGGTGCAGGTGCTGGGGCGGCTGGCCGCCAGCCGGGTGCTGCGGCAGCCTCCTGCGGCGCGGGAACCGGGCCAGATGGGGCGGCCGTCGCGGCACGGCCGCGAACTCAAGCTGAACAACGAGGCCACCCACCCCGCGCCGGAGGTGACCACCATCACCCAGACCGCCCGGTACGGCATCGCCACCGCCCGTGCCTGGCACCGGATGCATCCCCGGCTGAAGGCCCGCGGCGCCTGGGCAGGCCACCGGGGCGAGCTGCCGGTCATCGAGGGCACCCTCATCCAGCTCACCGTCGATCACCTGCCGCACAGCCGCGACCCTGAACCGGTGTGGCTGTGGACCTCGGCCGCCGCCGCCGGCCCCGGCGAGACCGACCGGTGCTGGCAGGCCTTCCTGCGCCGTTTTGATATCGAGAGGAGCAAGCCACAGTGCTGTCATAGCCGTGGCTGGTCTGCATCGCTGCTGGTTCCTTCTTCGTCGCTGGTGTTCGTGAGTGCTGCTTGATTTTTCAGCCAGGGGCGGCGGTTGTGCTGGCCGCGGGGTACTTGGTGCAGGGCGCGCAGCCGTGCGATTTCGGCGGGGTCGGCGCGGACTACGGTCAGTTTGGCTTGGGGGTGCAGGTAGCCGTCGGCCCAGCCGCGGCGGACCCAGGCGTCGAGGGTGATCTGGGACATGTCCAGATACTGGGCTAGATCGCGCAGCCACCACTCGTGCTCGGCCAGTGCCGGACGGCGGGCTGGGGTGCGGGAGCGCTGGATGCCAAGGGCGCGCAGCAGGTCGCTGACTGCGTTGGGGGTGAAGGCATCGATGCGTTTGGGCGGGCGGAAGCCTTCGTCGTTGAGCCGCTGGGCGATCTGCACGAGGGTGGCGCCGCTGTCGGTGAGTTCGCGGGCCCGGGCGGCGAGCTGGGGGTAGTAGCTGAGCTGGGTCAAGCAGGCCACCGGCCGGGTGATCTGCGCGCTCGTGCAGTGCCCGCCTGCCCAGGTGACCTCCACGCCGGTTTTCTCGCTGGTGCCGTGCACGGTGACGCGGACCTGCTCGACCAGGTGGCGGATCAGCTGCTTGCGGTCGGCGTTGGTGGTGGTCGGGGCGTTCCAGACCGCGGGCAGGTCAGCGGCCAGGGCCCGGATTTGGTCGCGTTCGGCGGCGGTCAGGGTCCGGGGCTGGGTGGCGGTGAACCGGTCATATTCCTCGGCCAGCTGCTGCTGTTCGGCCAGCGCGGCCTCCCAGTCTTTTTCCAGCTGCCGGGCGACCAGCCGGTTCTCGGGCTCGGCGAGCTGGTATTGGCGGCGGGCCCGGCCGGCGGCGAATCCGGCGCGTTCCAGCCGCTGCCGCCAGATCTGGTCAACCTGGGTGCGCTGGGCCTCCACCTGCCCGGCTGCGGCCAGCGAGACCTCCAGCGCGGCGGGTGCCATCGCGGCCAGCAGCAGCCCGGTGACGTGGGCGTCGAGGCAGCCGCCGGCCAGTTGCTGGCACTGGCTTGCGCCGTAGTCGGACTTGTTGCGGTCGCACGCGTAGACGGGCTGCAGTTTCCCGCCCCGGCCACGCTGGTAGTGCACCGTCATCGTGCGACCGCACCGCCCGCAGGCCACCAGCCCGGCCAGCAGGGCCGGCCCATCACGCACCGCGCCCAGGCTCTGGGCGCGAGACCGGTTGGCCTCCAGTCGCTGCATGTTCCGCTCGTACTGCTCGACGCTGATATAGGCCGGCAACAGCCCAGGCAGGTAGACCAGCCAGTCATCCCGGCCGACCCGGACCCGGCCAGTGAACGGCCGGCCCGGCTGGCGCCGCCTGGCATCTAGTGTGCTGCGGCCATAGGCGTAGATGCCAGCATAGGCCGGGTTATGCAGCATGTTCGTGAGGGTGACCCGGCTGGGGCGGCGCCAGGCCAGCTCGCCGCGGTCGGGTCCCTCCCGCAGCCGCACCCCCAGCTGGATGTGGTTGTCGGCGAGGAAACCCAGCACGGCGCCGATCGTGCCCAGCCGCTCGAACAGCTCGAAGACCAGCCCGGTCACGCTGCGCACCTGCTCGTCCGGATCCAGCACCACCTCACCCAAAGGACGGCGGGTGAACCCAACCGGCAGCGGCACCGCCAGCTCGCCGCGGCGGGCCTTGGCGATCCGTCCCGACCACATCCGCTGCTTGATCAGGTGCAGCTCAGCCTCGCTGATCGTGCCCTTGAGGCCCAGCAGCATCCGGTCGTTGTGCTCGGCCGGGTCATAGACGCCGTCCAGGTCGCCCAGCAGCGCTCCCGACAGTGCACACAACTCCAGCAGCTGATGCCATTCGCGGCCCGAGCGGGCCAGCCGGGACATCTCAATGCCCAGCACAATGCCCACATGATCGAGCCCCACCTCCGACACCAGCCGCGCAAAACCTGGACGCGCGTCCGCTCCCGAGGCCGAATGCCCCAAGTCCTCGTCGATCACCAGCACCCGCGACGGTGCCCAGCCCAGCGTGACCGCCCGTTCGGTCAGCCCGTACTGCAGCCGCGTGGACTCGGTATGGTCGTGCACCTGAGCCGCGGTGGACTGGCGGACATAGACCGCTGCCAGCCGATCACGATGCCAGGGCTGAACCTTGCCCTCAGCCCGCTCCCAGGGCAGCCTCGCCGCGGCACTCACCACACTGACCCCCCTCTCCGGCGCTGACCATCGCCTCCGCCATCCGCACCGCCAGCACACCCAGCAGACGGGTCACCAGCACCCGGTTCACCTCCGGGAACAACTCCCACACCGGCGCGGCTGCCACCGCCTGGCTCAGGGGGGCACGACAGCATCCCCAGACACCGCTCACCTCCCTCGGCCACCCCAGCCTGCGCCTCACGCAGCCGCCGCACATCCGCGACCACGGCCAGCAGGCCGTCAATACCTATGACCAGAGGATCCCCGCGGCTCACTTCGCCTATGTATGCAGTCTGACTTGCTCCTTGA
>DASXMU010000336.1:0-4302 GCA_036495485.1 Streptosporangiaceae bacterium | reverse complement strand
TCGGCTCGTTGAGGATGGGCTGGCCGTAATAGGAGGTGAAGCTGGCCCGCGGCACCATGGGCTGCTCGGCGCGCTGCTTGCGACGCCAGCGGGAGCGGGCCTGCCCAGCGCTCATCGCCTGCTCCGCAGGAACGTCGCGGTGATGACAGCGCTGAGCGTGACGGCGGCGACTCCGACCCGGCCCCACATGGCGGGCAGGTCGCGGGTGGTCACCACGGGGTCCGGCGGCAGGCCGTAGACCTCGGGCTCGTCCAGCAGGAGGAAGAACGCGCCATCTCCGCCGACGCCGTCGTCGGGATCACGGCCATACAGCCGGGCGCCCGCGACACCGGCATCACGGAGCTCCGCCAGCCGAGCGTCGGACCGTTCATGCAATTCCTCAAGCGGGCCGAACTGGATGGAGTCGGTCGGGCAGGCCTTGGCGCAGGCGGGTTCCTCGCCGACGCCCAGCCGGTCGTAGCACAGCGTGCACTTCCACACCCGGCCGTCGTCTTTCCGCTGGTCGATGACTCCGTAGGGGCAGGCAGGCACGCAGTAGCCGCAGCCGTTGCAGATGTCCTCCTGGACGACCACGGTGCCGAACTCGGTCCGGAACAGCGCGCCCGTCGGGCACACGTCCAGGCAGGCGGCATGGGTGCAGTGCTTGCACACGTCGGAGGACATCAGCCAGTTCAGCCCGCTGTCAGCCGAAGCGGCCGGCTTCTCGATGAAGGCGACATGGCGCCAGGTGTCCGCGCCCAGCCCGACGGTGTTGTCGTAGGACATGCCGGTCAGGTTCAGGCCGTCCTCGGGAACGTTATTCCACTCCTTGCAGGCCACCTCGCACGCCTTGCAGCCAATGCAGACCGAGGTGTCGGTGAAGAAGCCGACCCGGGACGGGTGCTCGAGGTGGCCGGCGTCCGCGGCGGGATCGGCCAGCGGGCCGTAGAGGCTGTGGTCGTGCGTCATCGATTCTCCTCGGACCGTGTGTGCGCGGGGGCCGAGCCGTCGGTGGTGGTCTGGACGCGGGTGCCGGTTTCCGGTGTGACGCCGGCACGCTGCCGGTAGCCGGCGACGTAGTCCAGCAGGGCCGGCCCACGCGGGCGGCGCCCGGGGCGGACGTCGCAGGTCAGAACCTTGCTCTCCTGAATGAACACGTTCGGGTCGGCGAAGACCCCCATGAGGTCGTTGACGATGTCGCCGGTGGTCAGTCCGCGCTGGGCCCAGTGATAAGGCATCCAGACCTGGTGCACGACGCGGCCGTCGACCCGCAGCGGCATCATCCGGTCGGTGACGAACACCCTGGCCTCCACCGCAGTGCGGCTGGTGATGACGTGAGCCCAGTCCAGGTGGCGCAGCCCGCGCTCGGCGGCCAGTTCCGGTGACACCTCGACGAACAGCTCCGGCTGCAGCTCGGACAGGTAGGGAAGCTGCCGGCTCATGCCGCCGGCGGTGTGATGCTCGGTAAGCCGGGCCGCGGTGAACACGTAGGGGAAGACGTCGGTGCTGGCCTCGGGCGGCGACGGGTTGGACGGGTTGTCCGGGCGGCCGTAGACCTTGCGAACCGGGTTGGCCTGCTGTCCGTACAGCAGGTTGCGCATGGGCGATTCGTGCGGCTCGTAGTGGGTCGGCAGCGGCCCGTCGGCCAGCCCGGCCGACGCGAACAGCCAGCCCTTCCCGTCCGACATCATGATGAACGGGTCGTCGCCGTGCAGCGCCTCCGGCCCTTCCGCGCCCTCGGGCGGCCGGTAGTCCGGCGGCTTGGTCTTCTCGAAGTCGGGGACGTCGTACCCGGTCCACTCCCCCTTGTCCGGCTCCCACCAGATGAGGGCCTTGCGCTCGCTCCACGGGCGGCCCTGAGGGTCGGCCGAGGCGCGGTTGTACAGCACCCGCCGGTTCAGCGGCCAGGTCCAGCCCCACTCCCCGCCGTAGAATCCCTGCTCGGTGTGCGGCTTGCGGCGGCGGGCCTGGTTGACCTCGTCCGCGTACACGCCGCTGTAGATCCAGCAGCCGCACGCGGTGCTGCCGTCCGCGCGCAGGTCAAGATACCCGCTGACGGCCCGCCCGGTGCGCAGGTCGATACCGTTGACGTGCCGGAGCACGTCCGCGCCGGACGGCTCGTCGCCCTCGGTTTCGTAGTCCCAGGCGAGGTCGAGCAGCGGGCGGTCCCGCTCGTCGGCCGACCCGGCCAGCTTCTCCTTCAGCCGCAGGCCCAGATGGTAGAAGAACCACAGGTCCGAGCGCTGATCGCCGACGGGCTCCGTCGCCTGGTCCCGCCACTGCAGCATCCGCTGGGTCTGGGTGAAGGTCCCGGCCTTCTCCACGTGCGAGGCGGCCGGCATGAAGAACACCTCGGTGCGGCACTGTTCGGAGACGATCTCGCCGGTGTCAATCTCCGGCGCGTCCTGCCAGAAGGTGGCGCTCTCGATCATGACCAGGTCACGGACGACCAGCCAGTCCAGATTGGCCAGTCCCAGCCGCTGCAGCCGGCCGTGGGCCGAGCCGACGCCCGGGTTCTCGCCCAGCAGGAAGTAACCAGACACCTTGGCGTCCACCATGTCCATCACGGTCTGGTAGGTGCCGTGGTCGCCGCTGATCCGGGGCAGGTAGTCGAAGCAGTAGTCGTTTTCCGCCGTGGCCGTGTCCCCCCAGTACTCCTTCAGCAGGGAGATCATGTAGCTATCCGCGTTCCCCCAGAATCCCTTGTTGCCCTGGCCGCACAGCTCTGTCAGGTAGCTGGCCAAGTTCTCGTGGGTGTTGTCCGGCATCGGCAGGTAGCCGGGCAGGAGGTTGAACAGCGTCGGGATATCGGTCGAGCCCTGGATGCTGGCGTGCCCGCGCAGTGCGTAGATCCCGCCACCGGGGCGGCCGATGTTGCCCAGCAGCAGCTGGATGATCGCCCCGGCCCGGATGTACTGCGGGCCCACCGAGTGCTGGGTCCAGCCGACGCTGTAAACCAGCGCGCCGGTGCGCTCCCGGCCCGAGGCCTCAGTCCAGGCCCGGCAGACATCGAGGAAGAGATCCTGGGGCACGCCGCAGATCCGCTCGACCATCTCGGGCGTGTACCGGGCGAAGTGCCGCTTGAGGATCTGGAACACGCAGCGCGGATTTTCCAGCGTCGGATCAGAGGCCAGGTCACCGGCCGCACCTTCGAGCACCGGGCCGCCGGAACCGGACTGATAGGGCGACGACTGCTCCTTGTGCCGAGCGCCCGAGGCCGACTTGGCCGCGACGCTCTCGTACGACCAGGTGGACCTGTCGTAGGCGGCGGTGTGCGGGTCGTACCCGCTGAACAGGCCGTCCAGGTCCTCGGTATCCCGGTACTGCTCGTTCACCAGGGTCGGCGCGTTGGTGTACGCCCGCACGTACTCGCGGAACTCCAGGCCGTTGGACAGGATGTAGTTGATCACGCCGCCGAGGAAGGCGATGTCCGTGCCGGCCCGGATCGTGACATGCTGGTCGGCCATTGCGCTGGTCCGGGTGAACCGCGGGTCGACGTGGATAACCCGGGCGCCCCGCGCCTTGGCCTCCATCACCCACTGGAAGCCGACCGGATGGGCTTCGGCCATGTTCGAGCCCATGATCACGATGCAGTCGGCGTTGATGAGGTCCTGCAGGTAATCAGTGGCGCCGCCGCGCCCGAACGAGGCTCCCAGACCGGGAACTGTGGCCGAGTGTCAAATTCGGGCCTGGTTCTCGATCTGGATCGCGCCCAGGGCCGTGAATAGCTTCTTGATCAGGTAGTTCTCTTCGTTGTCCAGGGTGGCGCCGCCCAGGCTGGCGATGCCCATAGTCCGGCGCAGCTTGTTCCCCTGCGGGTCGGCGTCCTGCCAGCCCTTGCGTCGGGCGTCCAGCACCCGGTCGGCGATCATGTCCATCGCCGTGTCCAGGTCGAGCTGCTGCCAGGCCGTGCCGTACGGCGGCCGGTAGAGCACCTTCTGTTCCCGCTGCGGCCCGGTGACCAGCTGCTTGCTGGCCGAACCCTTGGGGCAGAGCCGGCCGCGGGAGATCGGGCTGTCCGGGTGGCCTTCGATCTGGATGACGTGCCCGTTCTTGACGTAGACGCGCTGCGCGCAGCCCACCGCGCAGTACGGGCAGACCGAGGCGACCTCCCGGTCGGCGGTCTGCGTGCGCGGCGTCAGAGTCGCCGACCGCGGGGATTCCGCCGCTGTCCCCCGGCCCAGCGGGTCCGGGCCCGTCAGCTGGCGGTACACCGGCCACGATTTGATCCACCGCGCCATGTCCATCCGCGTGTCCCTTTCCGGTGCTCGGTACAGCCAGGCTGCTGCGGCAGTGCTGACCACCACATCCCCCGGTCGGCTA
>DASXMU010000335.1:0-30342 GCA_036495485.1 Streptosporangiaceae bacterium | reverse complement strand
CGCGGGCTGTCAGGGGCGTATGGGTCAGGTCAGGTTGTGCGACCAGCTTTGACGTCAGCCGTGAAGCTCCGCCAGTCCTCGGGTGAGAACGTGAGCTTCGGCCCGTCAGGGTCTTTGCTGTCGCGGACTGCCACGATGCCGCCAGGGTTGCGCGCAACCTCGACGCACTCACCGCCGCCGTTGCTGCTGTAGCTGGACTTCCGCCAGCTCACCGCGTCTTCCATTTCTCTGCCGCCTCCAGAAACATAACCCGGGTGGGTATGCGGGGGAGCGCATCCCTCCGGACAAGATCGAAATTCATGATCGCCTTGCGGACGAGTTCCCAGTTGCCTGAAGTCTGATCTTCGATGCCCGACATGCGGAGGGTATCCGGCTTGCCTTCGGTGGACGCGAGGTCAAACGCGCCGCTGAGGCCTACGTTCGCGCCTGTGGCGGGCAGCACATGGATGCTCATGTGCAACCGCTCAGTCATCGTAGCCAGATGCTCAAGCTGATCAGCCATGATCGCCGGTGACCCGATCAGATGGTGCAGAACCTGCTCATAGAGAACCACGGTGACCTGGGGCGGCTTCGGTCTCTCCAGTACAGCTTGCCGACCTATGCGAAGGGCTACCTGGTCGGCGATTTCTTGCTCGTCTTCGTAGGCGACCTCAAGAACCGCCCGTGCATACTCAGGCGTCTGCAGCAGTCCAGGCACCAGGAGCGGCGACCAGATTCGCAGAAGATGGGCCTCGCGTTCGGCATGCAGCCAGTCCTCAAACCATGGCGCTATCGGCCCATCTGCCGCTCGTGCAAGCTCAGCCCATTCTTCCCAGAACTCCGGATCCAAGCCGCACGCTGCGCACCAAGCGGCCAGAACCTCGGCGCTTGGTGCGCGTGCCCCGCTCTCGGACTTCGTGACGGTGGACCGGTCGTACCCCAGCTTGGCGGCAAAAGCATCCTGCGTGGTGAACCCAGCCTTTACCCGTTCGCGGCCCAGCATCTTGCCGAGTTTTATCTTGGGGTCGGCCTCGGGGGCGCGTCTGGCCATGGGACAAACTCTCCGCTGGTAGTGACGGGTTGGGACAAGCCGTTACGGCACATAGCTTAGCCCTCTGCCACCTGCAAGATTTAGCTCCAGACGGCGGCACCAGCACTCACCAGGACGTGTTGCCCGCGCCGGTCCTGCGGTGCGTTCTGTGATTGCCCCTAGTGCTGGTGCCGCCCACCATCAAGGAGCATCCATGTTGCCGAAGCTGAGAGACGGCTACCCACTGCCTCGCTGTGATGAGTCGGTGGGACGGGCGCGCACATGGGTGCATATCTCCCTGATGGGTGATTACGGCGAAGACGTGCTCGACTCCGCGCTGCTGATTATGTCCGAATTGGCGACAAACGCCGTCCGACATGCAGCCATGACGATGACCATCAAGGTCATCTGCCAAGTGGACAACGACGTTCTCACCCTAGGTGTGCTCGACTACAGCAGACGTGAGCCGGTCATGCTGAATGCAGAGCCAGATGACGAGTATGGCCGTGGACTAGCTATGGTTGACATTCTGGCGGACGAGTGGGGCCATGAGCAGTGCGACATGGGGAAGATTGTTTACGCCCGGCTGAAGCTCCCGCCCCCTGCCGGGATCATGGCATCTCGTGTGTGCGCCTGACCGATAGTCATCGGCCGGCGGGCCGGGCGGCGGTCAGTTGGCGTCCTTGATCAGATCGCTGTACTGCTCGGCGGAGAGCAGGTCGGCTGGCGCGTCGCCGTCCAGCCTGACCTTGAAGAGCCAGCCCGCGCCGTAGGGATCGGTGTTGACCTGGCCGGGGTCCTCCTCGATGTCCGGGTTAACCTCGGTTACCTCGCCGTCGACCGGTGAGTACAGGTCACTGACCGACTTGGTGGACTCGATCTCGCCGCACGGCTCCCCGGCGGTCACCTTCGCGCCCGCCGCTGGCGGCGACACGTAGACCACGTCGCCGAGCGCTTCGGCGGCGTGCTCGGTGATGCCGACGGTGGCCACCGGACCGTCGATGGTCACCCACTCGTGCTCGGTGGTGTACTGGAGCTCCTCGGGCACGGTCATGATTGCCTCCTGTAAAAGGGCAGCGCCACCAGGTCAGCGGGCTCGCCGCGGCCCCTGATGTCGATAGTCAGCTTGGATTCATCTTCGCCGTAGGGTGTGTTTCCGGCCTGGGGAGTCTGGCCGTAGGGTGTGTTTCCGGCCTGGAGGGTTTGGCCGTGGGGTGTGTTTCCGGCCTGGAGCGTACTGCCGGAGGCGAGTGAGACCACCTCCGGGTCCAGGTAGGCCATGGCAATGGGCATTCCCAGGGTGGGCGAGGGGGCGCCGCTCGTCACCGTGCCACGGGCCTCGCCGTTCCACAGCACGTCATAGCCGTGCCGGGGGACTCGCCGGGAGCGGCAGGCCAGCCCGGCGAGGACGCGCCGCGACGGGCGCCGCGAGGCTTCGGTCAGCGCTGCCCGCCCCACGAAATCTCCCGGTTTGTCGAGCTTGACCACCCGGCCCAGGCCGGCGTCGAACGGAGTCATGTCGGGGCCGAGCTCGCTGCCGTACAGCGGCATGCCGGCCTCAAGCCGGAGGGTATCGCGGGCCGCCAGCCCGGCGGGCACAAGCCCCTGGTCCGCCCCGGCGGCGGTCAGCCCGTCCCACAGCGGCTCGGCGTCCTGAGGCCGGCAGAACATCTCGAAGCCGTCTTCGCCGGTGTAGCCGGTGCGGGCGAGCAGCACCGGCTTGCCACAGACGACGGCATCATGGCTGGCGTAGTACTTCACCCCGGTGAGATCGGTGCCGGTCACCGTCGCCAGGATGCCCGCGGCATTCGGGCCCTGCAGGGCGATGAGCGCGTAGCCGCTGGTCCGGTCCGCGACCTCGGCGCCGAACCCGGCGGCCCGCCCGGTCAGCTCCTTGTGCACGACGGCGGCGTTCGACGCGTTCGCGACGACCAGGAACTCCTGGTCCGCCAGCCGGTAGACGATCAGGTCGTCGAGCACCCCGCCGTCCGGCGCGCAGATCATCGTGTAGCGCGCGCGGCCCGGTTTGAGCGCGGACGGCTGGCCGGTCAGGGCGTAGTCGAGTGCCTCGCCCGCCTGCGGTCCGGTCACGGTGATCTCTCCCATGTGGGACAGGTCGAACAGGCCGGCGGCGGTGCGGACGGCGCGGTGCTCGGCCGTCTCGCTGCCGTAGCGCAGCGGCATCAGCCAGCCGGCGAACTCGGTCAGCGTGGCGCCGAGGCGCTGGTGCACGGCGAGCAGAGAAGTCTGACGCGGGGCACCGGTGGTGTGATCGGGCTGGGTCATGGCAGGCACTCCAGAGGTCGGCTGCGGCGGCCCCTCTGTCATCTGTGCCTGAGAGCTTCACCGCGCCGCGGGCCGACTCCCCTTCTGGGCCGGAAAGACACCCTGCGGCGCTTTTCGGGCCGGAAAGACACCCTATGGCTGCGGCTTTCACCTTCGGCGAGGAACCCGGCCGGCACCATGTCGCCGCCGGTGTCCTGCTTTCCAGAGGTCGCCTCGCCTGCGCGGTCCGCTGGCCTGTGAGTTTTCCCTTGTGGGGGTTGCTCCATCGGCGCTCGCCGCTGGCAGCGGCGAGACTCTCCCGCGCGGGGTCATCGGCTACCGGAAGCCTAGCAGCAGCCTGTCTCAACGTGATATGGCAGACGAATGGACCTGCTTACCGAGGATGCGATCACGGCCGAGCTCGGCAGCGTGCCAAGCTGGGAGCGCAGCGGCGACAGCATCGCGCGCACCGTCACCAGGGACGACTTCCGCGCCGCCATGCTCTATGTCGGCGCGGTTGCCTTCCTGGCGGAGGAGGCGAACCACCACCCGGACATTCTCGTCCAGTGGAACCAGGTGACGCTGACCCTGTCGACCCACTCGGCGGGCGGCCTGACCGCCGGCGACTTCGCCCTCGCCCGCCGCATCGACGGGCTCGGATAGTCGACGGCTCAGGCGCTGAACTCGCAGGGCAGCCGCTTGATGCCGTTGATGAAGGCGGACAGCAGCCGGTCCGGCTCGCCTGAGGCACGGATGTCAGGCACCCGGCTCAGCAGTTCGCGGAGCATCACGGTGATCTCCCGGCGGGCCAGGTGCGCGCCCAGGCAGAAGTGCGGGCCGGGGCCGCCGAAGCCCACATGCGGGTTGGGGTGGCGGGTGATGTCGAAGCGGCCCGGGCCGGTGAACACCGACTCGTCCCGGTTGGCCGCCCAGTAGGTCAGGATGACCTTGTCATCCTTGGCGAAGTCGACGCCGTTCAGCGTGTAGTCCCGGGTCAGCGTCCGGCGCATGAAGATCACCGGCGAGGCGCAGCGGACGATCTCCTCGACCGCGCCGGGGAGCCGCCTCTCCAGGCCGGACAGCAGCAGGGCCCGCTGGTCCTCGTGCTGGGTCAGCAGCCACAGCGCGTGCGAGATGGCGTTGCGGGTGGTCTCGTTGCCGGCCACGACCAGCAGGATGAAGAACGACGCCAGCTCGGCCGTGGTCAGCCGCTCGCCGTCGATGTTCGCGTTGACCAGGGCGGAGACCAGATCATCGGTGGGGTTGCCCTCGCGGGTCGAGCCGAGGTCGGTGACCAGCCCGCGCAGTTCCTCGGCCGAGGTCATGATCTGGCCGAGTGCCTCGTTGAGGTCCTCGCTGACCAGGTCGGTGTCGAAGCCGGCCAGGATGACGTTGGTGTCGTGCAGCACCATGTCGTAGTGGGTGTCGCTGATGCCCATCATGTCGCAGATGATCTTGAGCGGCAGCCGGGTCGCGACGCGCTGCACGAAGTCGCACGGGCCGGCCTCGAGCAGTTCGGTCACCACCTGCCCGGCCGTCCGCTGCACGTCGTCCTCGAACTTCTTGATCATCTTCGGGGTGAACGAACGGGAGACGATCCGGCGCAGCCTGGCGTGCCGCGGGTCGTCCATGTTGATCATCGAGCCGAAGTACTCGTTGAACTCGTCCGGCACGTCCGGCACCTGGGTCGCGCCACGGCCCGAGCAGAACACCTCGGGGTGCCTGCTCGCCTCGGTCACGTCGGCATGCTTGACCAGGGCGTAATACCCCGGCCCCTTCTGCCCGAACGGCGAGTCGGGCTCCGGGAAGAAGGCGGGCCGGGCCCGTGCGCGCAGCTCGGCGAAAGCCATCTCGCGTTCGGCGAGCGGGCGGCCCCAGAATGCCGAGTTCGACAGGTCGATGTCCAGGGCAGTCATGGCGAACCGTCCTTCCCGTAGGAACTAGAACGCGATTCGGTTCCATACTGGCACAGCCTGATCGGGCCCCTCGCAGGGGTAGTGCCCGCCCCGGCCCTCGGTCAGGCGCACCGTCAGCACAATATTCGCGAGCAGGCGGCCGACCGGAGATGCCACCCTTACCGGGTGCTGCCGCCAAGGCCGTCTGATCTGGCAGGGTGGGGGGCATGGCGTCCGGAACTGACCACCGCACTGTGACCGTCGAGCGCACCGCACCGGGCCGGTACACGGCCACGAACGTCCGGGGCGGCCAGCTCACGCTGGGCAAGGGGGACACCGGCGACTTCAGCCCGGTCGAGCTGCTGCTGGCCGCGATCGCCAGCTGCACGGGCATCGACGTCGACGTCGTCACCTCCCGCCGCGCCGAGCCTGACACCTTCGAGGTGCGGGTCGACGCCGAGAAGGTGCGCGACGAGCAGGGCAACCACCTCACCGACGTCGTGGTGAACTTCCGGGTCGCGTTCCCTGACACCGAGCCGGGCCGCGAGGCGCAGAGCCTGGTGCCCGGCCTGGTCCAGGCGTCGCACGACCGCCTGTGCACGGTCGGCCGCACCATCGAGATCGGCACGCCCATCGGTACCAGGATCGAGTAAACGGCCCCCGACCTGGCCCGATGCCAAATTCGGCAAGGCCGGGTCAATGCACGTCTACCGCACCGCCCGCTGTGGCAGAATCCGCCGTTACAGGCAGCTCATCATCGCGCGGCGCGGCCATAGGTGTCTTTCCGGCCAAGAAGCACCGCAGGGTGTCCAGCCCAAAAAGCAAGGACGTCGAGCATGCAGCCACTAGACCCGCAGGGCCTGTCCATGACGGTCAAGGATGCCTTCTTCGTGAACACGCCGGGGAAGGGCGCCATACTGACCGGCCACCTAGACGGCTGGGGTGTGCTGCGGGTCGGTGACGGCCTGGCCTGCGGCGAGCAGGTCTTCGAAATCCTCGGCATCGAGAAGTTCAAGCACGTGCTCAGGGAGATCGAGGGCGGGCACGACGTGGGCCTGGCGCTCGGCACCCACGTCCCCACGGGCGGCTTCGCCGGGCGCTCCGTGTCGTTCCTGCCCCGCCCCAGCTCGGGCGTGCCGTCGCTGACCCCGCGGGGCTGGGCGGTCCCCAGCCACACCGCCGTCATGGTCGGCTGGTCCGGTCAGCGCGGAGTGGTGCGGCCCCGGTTCGGGGCGCTCGTCTTCGACGGCCTGACCGTCGCGCTGAACGACGAGGACGACACGGAGCTGTTCAGCGTCCACGGCTCCCGGCTGGTCGTGCGGGCCATCGGCACCACGCTGTCCGTGGTCAACCGGGAAGAGCAGATCGCGGCCCGCTACATCGTCGGCCCCGACCCACGCTGGGCGGGCTCGCCGCGCGCTGCCACCCTGCTCGCCAAGCACCGCGTCGAGGTATACCCGGACCTGCGGCTGGCCCCCGAACCGCGCTGGTGGCACCGGATCATGATCATGCCAGCCAGCCGCGTGCTGAACCGGAAGATCATCTGGCGGGACGTCCTGCTCGCCATGCTCCGGACCCGGGGCGCCGTGACGAGCAACAGGTAGTGGGTAAGTTAGTTGGCCCGTCTGTTTGTCCTTTCCGTCTTCTGTCTACCCGTCTGTCTGTTAATTTCTTTTGGATAAAAAGAAATGTTTCTCATGAACCTAATCGCGTAAGCGGACCCCTGTGCGGGGTGAACTCAGCACCGGTCCGCGTCGGCATGCTGAGGCTGGTGGGGGTTCAGGTCAGGCGGCGCTCGGCGGCCCAGCGGGTGAGCTGGTGCCGGGTGGAGAGCTGGAGTTTGCGCAGGACCGAGGAGACGTGGCTCTCCACGGTCTTGACGGAGATGAACAGCTCCCGCGCGATCTCCTTGTAGGTGTAGCCCCTGGCGATCAGCCGGAGGACCTCCCGCTCGCGGGTGGTGAGCTGGTCGAGTTCCGGGTCGAAGGACGGGCGCCCTGAGCCCGGCTCGGGGAGCGCGGCGAACGCGTCGAGGACGAACCCGGCCAGCCGGGGCGAGAAGACCGCGTCCCCGGCCGCGACCCGGTGCACCGCGTCCACCAGCTCGGCACCGGAGATCGTTTTGGTCACATAGCCCCGCGCGCCGGCCCTGACGACGGCGATCACGTCCTCCGGGGCGTCCGAGGCGGACAGCGCGAGGAACTTGACCTGCGGGTGCCCGGCCTTCATCGCGGTGACCACCGCCTGCCCACCGCCGCCGGGCAGGTGCACGTCGAGCAGCACCACGTCGGGCAGGCACTCCGCGATCGCTTCGATCGCCGGCTCGACGTCGTCCGCCTCGCCGACGACCTCGACGTCGTCGCCGAGCTCGGACCGCACTCCGGACCTGAACAGCCCGTGGTCGTCGACGATGAAGACCCGCGGCCGGGGGCCGCCGGGACCGCTGGCCGGGCTCATGCGCGGTGCCCGGCCATGCGCGGCATCTTCAGCGTCACCTCGGTGCCCTCGCCCGGGACGCTGCGCACGGTCGCGGAGCCGCCGCGCCGGGCCATCCGGCCGTGGATGGACTCGGCCAGGCCCTTGCGGTCCTTGGGCACCGCGCCGGGGTCGAACCCCTTGCCCCGGTCGCGCACGTAGATCGACACCTCCGACGGCTCGACCTCGGCGAACACCGAAACCACCGGGGCCCCGGACCATTTCACCGCGTTCACCGTGGCCTCCCGCGCCGCAGCCAGCAGTGCGCCGAGATCGTCGTCCATCTCGCAGTCACCGACGGTGATGGCCTCGACCACCGCCGTAGGGTGTCTTTCCGGCCCGGTAAGCCCGGCCGCAGGGTGTCCTTCAGGGCCGGTAAGCCCGGCCGCAGGGTGTCCTTCAGGCCCGGTGAACGAGGTGCCGTGCTGCTCCTCGACCTCCTGCTGGATGAGCCGCACCCCGGCGGCCAGCGTCGCGGCGGCCTCACCGGGCGAGCCGGGCACCTGCCCGTCGAACAGCCAGGACCGCAGCTCGCGTTCCTGCGCCCTGGCGAGCTGGACGACCCGCTGCGGATCCTCGGCCCGGCGCTGGATCAGGGCCAGCGTCTGCAGCACCGAGTCGTGCACCCGCGAGGCCATGTCGGCCCGTTCCTCGGCCCGGGCCCTGGCCTGGCGCTCGATCACCAGATCCCGGGCGATCCGCAGCCACCACGGGCCGAACGCGATCAGGAACGCCACGATCACCAGCGCCTCGCCGCCCAGCGGCCGCAGCTCGTGGCTCGGGTGCCCGCCGAACAGCGCGACCAGCCCGCCCACCAGCAGCGCGATCGCGATGGCGGCCCGCGCCGTGAGCCGGCCCCAGCCGCCGCTGCCGACCTGGCCGATCAGCGGCTCCGCCACCCGCCGCAGCTGCTCCTGTTCCTCATCTGGCGCGTTCCGCCAGATCAGCACCATGCCAACCAGGCTGATCAGCAGCGGCCAGCCGAGCGAGCTGAACCAGCCGGATCCGACGACGGTCCCGATGACCAGCACCATGGCCAGCACCGACGCCAGGCCGGCCGCCAGGGCGATGCCACGCCCGTCGCTCATCGCCTTACTGGCGATGTTGGTCTCCTCACCCTCTACCGGTAGCAGCAGCCAGGCGAGCACGTACGCGGCCAGCACGAAGCCGCTGGTCAGCAGGGCGAGAGCGACGAGCCCGATGCGCACCAGCGTGATGTCCACACCGGTCCGCTTGGAGAGGGCGGCGGCGACCCCGCCGGCCAGGCGGCCCTCGCGCGCCCGCCGCAGCGGCCCATGCCCCCAGCGCAGGTGACCGTGCCGCCTCGGGTGCCGCACGCCGAACCAGCCCTGCTGAGGCTGCTCCTCGTCGTCGCTGCCCGGCCAGCGGCCGTCGGCCCACCGGCCGTCCATCCAGTGGCCTTCCGGCCAGCCGCTCCGTGGCTGACCCCGACTCTGCCCGGGCGGCCAGCCGCGTGCCGGGCCGGGCGGCGGGGTGTCCTTCCGGCCAGAAAAGCTCTGCTCGTCCACATCTCCATCATCGCGCCAAGACCGGTCATCGGCTATCGGGGCACACCCTGATCCCCCCGGGGGATCCTCCGGGACGGGTCGGGGTTCTTCCCGATACCCCTATCCCCGCGTGAGCAGCAGGCTGGAGCCATGAACACAGCAACGACCAGCCCAGCAGACAGCAAGCCCACTTACGATGACACTTTTTCGGCCGGAGCGACGCCCGACGGCAACGAGGACAGCCGCTACGGCACGCCGCCGCTGGAGCGCGCCACCCACGGCCGGATGCTGGCCGGGGTCGCCGCCGGCGCCGCCCGCTACCTGGGGGTGGACCCGACCGTCGTGCGCATCGTCTTCGCCGTGCTCGTCGTCGTCGGCGGCATCGGCATCCCGCTCTACCTGGCCGCCTGGCTGCTGATTCCTGAGGAGGGACAGAGCCAGTCCATCGCCAGCGAGCTCATCCAGTCCTTTCAGTCCAAGTCACACAGCGCCTAATTCAGAAGTTCGGGATGTTCAAGAAACCCACTCTGGTTGCCGCGGTGCCACCCGCACCGGCACCCGGGCAGGCCCCAATCGCCTGCCCTCGCTGGCCGGTCTTGAAATAACCCTCTCTGGCCAGCCTCCCGGGCCGGTCGTTTCGCAGAAAGCGCCTGACATGCCAACGCGCAGCTCAGCATTCCGCCGCATCATCTACACCAACCCGGACCTGCGGGTCTCCGACGCCGAACGGTCCGAGGTGGCCGACCGCCTGGCCAAGCACTACGGCGACGGGCGGCTGACCCAGGACGAGTTCAACGAGCGGGTCGACCAGGCCATGAACGCCAAGACCCAGTCCGACCTGAGCGGCCTGTTCACCGACCTGCCGCCGCTGGACGAGACGCCCGAGGTCCCGGCGCACAGGCCGCTGGTCCGCGGCAACCACCGCGGCACCCTGTTTCTGGTGCTGGCCGTGGTCGTGGCCGTCGCCTTCGGGCACGCCTTCTGGTGGTTCTTCATGCCGTCCTGGCTGGCCGTCAGCCTCCTGGTCGCCATCGGCCTGTATGTGGTCAGGGGCAGGCAAGCCCACTGCAATCGCCGCTATGACCGTCCCGGCCAGCAGTAACAGTCCAAGTAACAGTCCTACGAGAGGGCCTGCCTGTTGGTGTCGAACCCGACGGGCAGGCCCATGAGCGTCGACACGTCCGATCCCGGCGGGAGCTCCTGCGGCTCGGCCCCCCGCCGGAAGAGCCTGGTATGGGCGACCCCGCCGGTACTGGCCGTCGTGCCGGACACCCGCAGCCAGGTGCCCTCGGGCAGGCCGAGCACGGGCACGTCGTTCTCGTCGAGGAACTCGCTGATCCGCTGGTCGCGGCTCTCGCCCGCGTGCATCTCCGGCGGCGTCGCCGTGTACGGGTAGTGCGGGTTGACCTGGAATGGAATCAGGCCGAGCGCCTCGAACGAGCCTGGGCTGACGATCGGCATGTCATTGGTCGTGCGGATGCTGGCGCAGGCCAGGTTCGACCCGGCGCTGGCGCCGAAGTAGGGCATCCCGTCCAGGGCGCGCTCGCGCAGCGGCTTGAGCGCGCCGGCCTCGCGCATCCGCTTCAGCAGCCGGAAGCTGTTGCCGCCACCGACGAACACCGCCTCGGCCGCGGCGATAGCCTGGCACAGGTCACGTGCGAGGTGCGCGCCGTCCACCCGGACCCCGATCCGGGCCAGGCTGTCGCGCATCGTCTCGGTGTGCAGGTCCGCGTTGGCGGAGGCGAACGGGATGAACAGCAGCCGGTCGCGGCCCCTCAGCACCTCGGAGATCGTGTCGCGCACGTGGTCGAGGTAGCCCAGGCCCGGCGCCCTCGCGTTGGACAACAGCAGCGCTTCGGTCATCCGCCGACTCTAGCCGACCGCATTCGGGCTAGCCTGCGGGTGGGAAGCGAGGAGGCATGGTGGATCTGGACGGCGACTGGGCCGGGCTGCTGCGCTCGGAGGCTAGCTCCTGTGCGCGGGTGGCGCTGGCCAACATCAAGCGTGAGTTCCCGGCGGCGATGATCCACACGATGAACGCGCCCGGCGATTTCCCCTACCGGCCGAGAGCGCGCACGCCGGTCTTCTTCGGCAGCTACGACTGGCATTCCTGCGTGGAGATGCACTGGCTGCTGGTCCGGCTGCTGCGGACGGTGCCGGGGTCGGTGCCGGCCAGCGAGATCCGGGCGGCGCTCGGCGCCCACTTCCAGCGGGTGGCGCTGGCCGCCGAGGAGGAGTTCATCTCCGGCCCGGACGGCCTGCGCGAGCGCCCCTACGGCTGGGGCTGGGCGCTAGCGCTGATGCACGAGACGGCGACCTGGGACGACCCGCACGGCCAGAAGTGGGCGGCCGAACTGGCCCCGCTGGCGGCCAAGCTCGGCAGTCTCTTCCTCGACTGGCTGCCCAGGGCGGTCTACCCGGTCCGGCACGGGGTGCACTCCAACACCGCGTTCGGGCTGTCCCTGGCCCTGCCCTACGCGCAGGCGATCGCCAGCTCTGGCAGCCCGGATCTGCTCCGGGCCATCACCGCCAAGGCGCACACCTGGTTCGGCAGCGACATCCTCTACCCCGCCTCGCTGGAACCGTCCGGCCAGGACTTCCTGTCCCCGGCGCTCACCGAGGCCGAGCTGATGGCCCGGCTGCTGCCCACCGGCGACTTCACCGAGTGGCTCGGCGTGTTCCTGCCCAGCATCGAGCGGGGCGAGCCCGCCACCCTGTTCACCCCGGTGACGGTGCCGGACGGCAGCGACGGCTACATCTCCCACCTGCACGGCCTCAACGCCAGCCGGGCCTGGTGCTGGCGCCGGGTGGCCCAGGCTCTGCCCGCCGGTGACCCCCGCGCCCGTGTCGTCGTGGCGGCCGCCATGGAGCACGCCAAGGCGGTCCTGCCCTACGTGGCCGACGGCGACTACATGATCGGGCACTGGCTGGCCGCCTACGCCGTGCTCATGCTGTCGGGCTGATCCGGTAGCCCACGCCCGGGGTCGTGATGATCAGCGGCGGGTCACCGAGCTTGCGGCGGAGCCTGCCGATCGTCACCGTGACCGTGTTGGTGAACGGGTCGGCGTGCTCGTCCCAGACCTGTTCCAGCAGATCCTCGGCGGACAGGAACGCGGGCCCGGCCCGCAGCAGCGCCTCCAGCACCCCGAACTCCTTGACCGACAGGTCGAGCTGGCGCCCGTCGCGGGTGACCGTGCGGCGCAGCGGGTCGAGCTCTACCCCGGCCGCGCGCAGTACCCGCGCCCGGGCGGCGGGCTGGCGCCTGGCCAGCGACCGGATGCGCAGCACCAGCTCGGGGAAGTGGAACGGCTTGCCCAGGTAATCGTCGGCGCCCAGGCCAAGCCCGCTGACCCGGTCTCCGGGGGTGCCCGCTGCGGTCAGCATCAGCACCATGACCCGGTCGTTCCGCTCGGTGATCATCTGGCAGAGCACGTCGCCGTGGATGCCCGGCAGGTCGCGGTCGAGCACGACTACGTCGTAGGCGTTCACGTCCAGCTTGGCCGCCGCCTCCAGCCCGTCCCGCGCGGCGTCTACCGCCATGCCCTGGTCGCGCAGCCCTTCGACCAGGACCTCGTTGAGCGACCGGGAGTCCTCGACGACCAGCACCCTCATGCCGGGGCGCCTTGCGGTAGTGCCCAGGAGGCCTCCCGGCTGACCAGCGGCAGCCTGATGCCGGCCTGCAGGCCGCCTTCGGCCCTGGCCTGCAGGTCCAGAGTGCCGCCGTGTGCCGAGGCGATGGCCGCGACGATGGACAGCCCGAGCCCGGCGCCGTTGTCCGAGCCGACCCGGTCCGCGCCGAGCCGCCGGAACGGCTGCGCCAGCTCGGCGACCCGGCGCGGGTCGAGCACCTCGCCACCGGTGTCCACGATGATGCGGGCAGCCGGCCCGTCGGCCCCAGTTACGACGTGGATCCAGCCACCGGCCTGGTTGTGGGTGATCGCGTTGTCCAGCACGTTCTCCACCATCCGGGCCAGCAACGGCTGGCTACCCGCCACCCACGCGGCGTCGGCACCCGTCACGTGGCGGACGGTCAGATGCTTGGCGGCTATACCATCCGCCCGGGCGGCCAGTGCAGCGGAGGCGATGTCGTCCAGCGCGAACACGCCCTGGCCCGGCAGCACGCCGTGCTGCGCGCGGGCGAGCACGAGGAAGCCTTCGAGCAGCCCGTCCACCCGGTCCAGCTCGGCCCGCAGCCGGCCGGCCAGGGCCACGGTCTGCGGCGGCACCGGTTCCGGCTTGGCCACGGCGACGTCCAGCGAGGCTCGCATGGTGGTCAGCGGGGTGCGCAGCTCGTGCGAGGCGTTGGCGACGAACCGGCGCTGCGCGGCGAACGCGCCCTCAAGGCGTGCCAGCAGCCCGTCGATGGTGTCGGCCAGGTCCTTCAGCTCGTCGCTGGGACCGGCCATGGCGAGCCGTTCGTCCAGGCTGTCGGCGGAGATCCGGCGGGTGGCCGTGGTCATCTTGCGCAGCGGCCGCAGCATCCTGCCCGCCAGGATCCAGCCCAGCACGACCGCTACGACGGTCATGATGCCAAGCGCGATCACCGAGGCGAACGCGAGCTCATGCGGCACGACCCCCTGCGCAGACCTGCTGGTCTGATTGGCCAGCTCTGCTTGCAGTTGCTGGATCTGGGCGCGCGCATGAGCCAGCGCGAGCTCCTGCCCGGATAGACCGGGCTGGAAGGCAGGATGGCTGATGGCGACACCGGATTGCGCCACGACCAACCCGTCGGCGATGAGCAGCAGAAACGCTCCGGTGAACAGGAACAGGACGCCGTACATCGTGGTCAGGCGAAGCCGCACAGTGCGGCGCGGCAGACGCAATCCCATCCTCGCCTCCCCGCGGTTCAACGGGTGTCCCGGCCGTCAGGATGCCCGGCCGGGCCTAACAACGGCCTAACAGCCTTCGTTCGGCCCATGTTATGGCGCTCGCCGTAAAACCAGGTCTGACAGATTCGCCACGTATAAGGACCTGGAGCATGCAAACGACCATAGAAGTCAGCGGCCTGCGCAAGCGGTTCGGGCCGGCCATCGCCCTGGACGGGATGTCGTTCACCGTCTCGCCCGGGCAGGTGACCGGCTTCATCGGCCCGAACGGCGCGGGCAAGTCAACCACCATGCGGGTGATCCTCGGCCTCGACACCCCCGACGCCGGCACCGCCCTGATCGGCGGCCGCCCCTACCGCAGCCTGCGGCGCCCGCTGTGTCACGTGGGATCGCTCCTTGATGCCGCAGCGCTGCAGCCGAGCAGACGCGCCCGCAGCCACCTGCTGTGGCTGGCCCACTCGCAGGGCCTGACCGCCAAGCGGGTGAATGAGGTGATCGAGCAGGCCGGCCTGGAGAAGGTGGCCAGGCGCCGGGCGGGCGGTTACTCCCTGGGCATGCGGCAGCGGCTCGGACTGGCCGCGGCCATGCTCGGCAACCCGGCGGTGCTCATGCTGGACGAGCCGTTCAACGGCCTGGATCCGGAGGGCATCGTGTGGATGCGCCGCTTCCTGCGCGCGCTGGCCGCCGAGGGCCGCGCGGTGCTGGTCTCCAGCCACCTGATGAGCGAGCTGCAGGACACCGCCGACCACCTGGTGATCGTCGGCCGCGGCCACGTCATCGCGGACACCAGCATGCAGGAGCTGCTCGTCAAGGCATCCGGCGACCGGGTCGTGCTGCGCACGGCCACCCTGCCCGAGGCAACCACGGTCCTGCAGAACGCGGGGGCGGCCGTGGAGGTCACCGGCAGCGACACGCTGATGGCCACCGGACTGCCCGCCGACCAGGTGGTCCGGCTGCTCAACGCGCGTGGCGTGCCGTTCTCCGAGGTGTCGGCGCACCGCGCCACCCTGGAAGAGGCCTACATGGAACTCACCAGGGACGCGGTCGAGTTCCATCCGGAGCCGGTGAGCGAGGTGACCCGATGACCGTTCTTTTTGGGCCGGATAGACACCCTACGGCCGAGACGATGACCCCGGGCCGGTCTGACACCCGGGCCGGGAGCGACAGTTTCGGCCGGGTGCTGCACGCGGAGTGGACCAAGTTCCGCACGGTCCGCGGCTGGATCATCGGCTTGATCGTCGGAGTGCTGGTGATGGTGGGGCTCGGGCTGTTCGTCGGGGGCAACGTCAGCATCGGCTGCGGCACGCCGAACGGCCCGCAGCTCAGCGGTAAGGCCTGCCTGCCCTACATTCCGATCGGCCCGGGCGGTGAGCCGGTGACCGACAGCTTCTCCTTCGTCCACCAGCCGCTGGCCGGAAACGGCAGCATCACCACCCAGGTGACCTCGCTTACCGGTCAGTACCAGGTGGGCCACGGCAACGGCCCCGTTGCGGCCCCTGGCCAGGGGATACCGGTGTCCATGGCGTCCGGCACCGAGCCGTGGGCCAAGGCCGGGATCATGGTCAAGGCCAGCACCCACCAGGGATCGGCGTACGCGGCGATGATGGTCACCGGCAGCCACGGGGTGCGGATGCAGTACAACTACACCGGCGACATCGCCGGGCTGCCAGGGAAGGCCAGCGCGTCCGCGCCGCGCTGGCTGCGGCTGACCCGCAGCGGCGACGTGCTCACCGGCTACGACTCGGCCGACGGCAGCCACTGGACCCGGGTGGGCACCGTCACCCTGACCGGGTTGCCGTCCACCATCGCGGCCGGGCTGTTCACCACCTCTCCAGAGCACGTGACGGTGGACCCGTTCTCCCGCCGCGGGAACTCGGTGTTGACCCCCAGCCAGGCCACCGGCGGCTTCGGCCACGTCGGCCTGGCGGACGGCTGGACCAGCGGCAGGTGGGCCGGCACCGCCATCGGAGCAGGCAACAACGCCGACTACCAGGTGCAGAGCCCCGGCTCCGCCCGGAGCTACACCCAAACCGGCGGCCGGTTCAGCGTCACCGGGTCCGGCGACATCGCGCCGGTCGTGGCCGGCCGGGGGTCAGGCTTTCCGACCTACAACATCAACCAGCTGTTGGTGGGCGTGCTCGGCGGGCTGATCGCGATGATCGTCGTGGCCACGATGTTCATGACCGCCGAATACCGGCGCGGCCTGATCCGCAGCACGTTCGCCGCCGCCCCGCGGCGCGGGCGGGTGCTGGCCGCCAAGGCCATCGTGGCCGGCCTGGTCACCTTCGTAGCCGGCCTGATCGCCACCCTCATCGCGGTGCCGGTGGGCGCCAGGCTGGCGGCCGATAAGGGGGAGATCGTGCTGCCGGTGTCGTGGCTGACCGAGGTCCAGGTGGTAGCCGGCACGGCCGCGCTGCTCGCCGTGGCCGCCGTCCTCGCCGTCGCACTCGGGGCCATCATGCGGCGCAGCGCCGCCGTGGTGACCACCGTGATCGTGGCGATCATGCTTCCCTACTTCCTTTGCCTGACGGTCCTGCCGGAGGCCGCCGCGGACTGGGTGCTGCGGCTCACTCCGGCCGCCGCCTTCGCCATCCAGCAGAGCGTGACAGCGTACGCACAGGTCAACGCCACCTACTCGCCGACGAATGGGTACTTCCCGCTGGCCCCGCTGGCCGGGTTCGCCGTGCTGTGCGCTTACGCCGCGGCCGCCCTGGTCCTGGCCTCGTTCCTGCTGAACCGGAGGGACGCATGAGCCGCCCAGCACCGGCCGGCCAGACGCTTCCGGTCCAGCCCGGGCTGGGGCATTCCGCTGGAAACGCCGGCCGCCCGGCGGCGGCACTCTCGGGATGGTGCGGCAGCCTGCGCGGCGCGCTGCACGCCGAGTGGACCAAGCTGCGCACGCTGCCGGGGACGATCTGGCTGCTGGCCGGCATCGCCGTGGCGACCGTGGGGGTGAGCGTCGCCGCCGTGGCCGC
This sequence comes from Streptosporangiaceae bacterium, assembly GCA_036495485.1. Taxonomy (GTDB): domain Bacteria; phylum Actinomycetota; class Actinomycetes; order Streptosporangiales; family Streptosporangiaceae; genus PALSA-505. Next base: position 13,389 of record DASXMU010000335.1, on the reverse strand, counting down.
GACCAGGTGCCCGGGCGGCACCTGCTTTACGGACACCACCAAGCTCAGCCTCACCGGGGTTCAGTTCGGCCAGGCGGTCGTCGCCATCCTGGCCGTGACGGCGTTCTGCAACGAGTACAGCACCGGCATGATCCGCATCACGCTGGCCGCGACCCCGCGCCGGTCCGCCGTCCTGGCCGCCAAGGCGGTCATCACCGGCGTCCTGGTACTGGTCGCGGGGACGGCCGGCGTGCTCGGCTCGGTGCTGGCCGGACGGCTCCTGCTGCCCGGCAACGGCTTCACACCCGCTAACGGCAACCCGTTGCTGTCCCTGGCGCACGGGCCGACCCTGCGGGCGGCCGCCGGGTCGGTCCTCTACCTCGCCCTGATCGCTCTGCTGAGCATGGGGGTCGCCGCCCTCCTGCGGGACTCGGCGGTGGCCACCGGGGTGATGCTCGCCCTGCTCTACCTGGCGCCGATCCTCGTCGCGATCATGGTCCACAGCCCGCACTGGCAGCATCGCCTCGACCGGTGGGCGCCGACCATCGCCGGGCTCACCATCCAGGACACCACCAACCTGCGCAACCTGGCGATCAGCCCGTGGGGCGGCCTCGGCGTGCTCGCACTGTGGGCCGCGGGCGCGCTGCTAGCCGGCGGCCTCGTGCTCCACCGCCGGGACGCCTGATGCCTGGTCGCCGGGGTTGCCTGGGTTGCCCGCGGCGGCCCCGGCGCCGAGCTGGGCCTGGACCTCGGCCGCCTCCGGGGTCCCCAGCTCGGTGTACAGGGCCAGGGCCCGCTGCCAGCGGCGGCGCGCCTGGCTGGGATCGCCGAGTGCCTGGCAGGCGTGGCCGAGGCCGTTGAGGGCGTGTGCCTGCTGGTACTTGTCACCGATCTGCCTGGTCAGCCGCAGCGCGATCGTGTGCTGCGTACGGGCGTGGTTCGCCTGCCCACGGGCGAGCAGCACGTCGCCGAGGCCGTTCAGCGCCTCGCCCTCGCCGGCCCGGTCGCCGATCTCGCGGAACTTCCCGAGCGCCTGCTGCTGGTGATCGGCTGCCTCCGGGTAGCGGCCCAGCCTCAGGTCAGCGACGCCCAGCCTGGTCAGTGCCCGCGCCTGGCCGCCTCGCTCACCGATCTCACGGAACACCGCCAGGGCCTGTTCCTGGTGACCGGCTGCCTCCGGGTAGCGGCCCAGCCACAGGTTGGCCACCCCCAGCCTGGTGAGCGCCTCGGCCTCGCCGGCCCGGTCACCGATCTCGCGGAACTTCCCGAGCGCCTCCTGCTGGTGCTCGATGGCCTCCGGGTAGCGGCCTTGCAGCCGGTCGATGGCACCGAGGTTGCCCAGCGCCCGGGCCTGGCCGGACAGGTCACCGGTCACCCGGTACAGCTCCAGGGTGCGCTGGAAGTGGCTGGTGGCCTCCCGATAGCGGTCCTGCTGCAGGGCGACCAGGCCAAGGCCGTGATGCGCACGAGCCTCGGGGATCCGGTCTCCCGTCGCCCGGCCCAGGGTCATGGCCTGCTGGAAGTGACCGACGGCGGGCTCATACCTGGCCTGGGTCCAGTCGGCGAACCCGAGGTTGATGAGGGCGGTCGCCTCGGCTGCCTGATCGCCGGTGTGCCGGGCGGCGCGGCAGGCGCAGGTGTAGATGGTGCTGGCTTCGGAGTAGTAGTCGCCGGTGTCCAGATAGCGGAACAAGGTGGCGGCTAGCCGGGTGGCGTGGCTCGGCCAGCCGTGGCTGGCGGTGTAGGCGGCGACCACGACCATGGTGGCCCGCTGCGCGTCCAGCCAGTCACGGGCGGCGACGGCACTGGTCAGCACCGGGCTGGGGGTGGCCACCGGGGGAATGCGCGGCCGGCGGTCCCGCTCGGCCGGGAAGAGGGTGTCCACCGCGGCGGCTGCGGTGTGCAGGTAGTGGTCGAACAGGCGGCCGAGCGCCATCCGCTGACTGCCCGGGCTGTCTTGCGTGGTGGCAAGTTCGCGGGCATAGGCGCGCAGCAGGTCGTGCATGCCGTAGCGGCCAGGCTGGGTGGGCTGGGTCAGGTGCGCGCGGGCCAGCAGGCCCAGCGCGTGGGCGGCCTGCTGGGTGGTCGTGCCGGTCAGCGCGGCGGCGGCGTAGGGGTCGAGGTCAGGCCCGGGATCCAGGCCCAGCAACCGGAAGGCACGGGCCACGCTGTCATCCAGGTGCCGGTAGGACCAGGAGAACACCGCCCGCACCGCGGTGCGTGGGTCGGCGCCGGCGTCCAGCAGCTCCAGTCGCCGCTGCTGGTCGGCCAGTTCGCCCACCAGGTCCGCCAGGGTGGCCGCCGGCCGGGAGACCGCGAGCTCGGCCGCCACCCGCAGCGCCAGCGGCAGCCGCGCGCACTGGCGGGCCAGTTCGGTGGTTGCCGCCCGGTCGGCGCCGGCCCGCTCGCCGATCAGCGCCCGCAGCAGCCCGGCCGCCTCGCCCAACGGCAGCAGGTCCAGGTCCAGCCGCTGGGCGCCGTCCCTTGCGACCAGCCCGGCCAGTGAGTCCCGGCTGGTCACGACCGTCACACAGCCCGGCGTGCCGGGCAGCAGCGGCCGGGCCTGCTCCACCCCGCCAGCGTTGTCCAGTACCACCAGCATCCGCCGCCCGGCCAGCAGGCTGCGGTACCTGGCCGCGCGCTCGTCCGGCTCCGGCGGGATCTCCCGGCTGGGCAGGCCCAGCGCGCGCAGGAAGGAGGCTAGCGCGTCGGCTGCGGGCATCGGCTGGCTGAGGTCATACCCGCGCAGGTTGACGTAGAGCTGCCCGTCCGGGAAGCGGCCGGCCGCCCGGTGCGCCCAGTGCACTGCCAGTGCGGTCTTACCCACTCCGGCGGTCCCGCCAATGGCCGAGATCACCGCCGTGCCGCTGGCGTCTTCCGCCTGGTTCAGCAGCGCATCCAGGGCGGCCAGCTCGGTGGCCCGGCCGGCGAACTGCCGCACCCCGGCCGGCAGCTGCCGTGGCACCACCACCTCAGCCCGCCGCACCGGCGATGCGGGTGCCTCCGGCCGTTGGGCCGTGCGGCGGCCAGCGGCCAGGAACTCGTCCCGGAGCGGGCCGGTGAGCTGCATGGCATCGGCCAGTAGCTGGAGCGACCGCCGGTACGGCCGGCGAGCGCGGCCGCGTTCCAGGTTGCCGACCGTCTTGACGCTGAGCCCAGCCCGCTCGGCCAGCTCCTCCTGGGACAGCCGTGCGTTCGTCCTGATGTCGCGCAGCAGGCGGCCGAACGGCCGGTCCCCGGCTTCGCTCACCATGAACTCCCCTCGCGGCACGCGGGGACGTCCAGATCTCCGTGGCGGCGCGTCACCTCATGACGAGGTGGTGATGGTCTGCGGCGGGAGGAGCACGAAGTTGGCCGAGGTGCTGACGGGGTCGCCCTGGACGAAGTAACCCGTGCACGAGGAGAGGCCGAAGACGCGCAGGTTGCCGCCGCCGCTGGCGATCGACAGCGTGTCCAGCCGGTTGCTGAAGCCAAAAGGTGCCAAGCCGGAAGCCACTCCGTCGTTACCGTGGATCACGGCCTTGCACACCGGGCCCAGCGAGCTGACCTGGATGCCAGTGATCGTCCCCGTGGGATTGTTGTTATTGCCGATCGGGTTGGGCGCCAGGTTGATGCTCCACGGCAGGCCGGTGGCCTCGAGGTTGAAGGGTTGCCCGTTCTGCGCGGTGCAGGTGCCGAGGCTGACGCTGGTGATGGTCCCGGCGCCGGGACCCAGAACGCCTGAGCCCGATTCGAGCGTGCCGTTGAGCGTGACCGACGTGCAGGTGATGGTGGTGTGGCTGACGGAATCGCCGATCGCGAACGTCGTGGGCCCGCTGGTGAAGGCACCACCGGGCTCGATCGTCCATGTGGTGGTCGCGACCGCCGGTGTGGCACCGAGTCCGATCGTCAAGGCGGCGGCTAGCACGGCGGCCAGGCTTCCTGGTTTCCGCATCCCTCTGCCTTCCCACCAGACACCCCGGTCGATGAACCAGGGTAGTGCATGGTGCCGCCGGTGAAGTTGCCGGTTATCACCCGTCTGGCCGTAGGCCAGGTGGCTATCGTCGGGCGGGTGGACGAGCTGGCTGACTCCAGCCATCTGGTGCGTGACCGCCAGGCTGCATCGCGGCGGCTGGGCCGCCGCCGATGGTGCCGTGTCCGGCCCGCCCCGCACGGCCGGGCCGGGCCTTCCAGGCCGGGAAGACACCCTGCCGAGTTCTCCAGGCTCCGCGGTCAGCCTGCTCTCGGCGATCTGCTCTGTGCCTGCTGGTGCAGCTTGATGTCCTCCAGGAACCGGCCCCGTGGCCAGGCCGGCCGGACGTTGCCGATCGAGATGACGTCCGCCGCCGGGCCTGGCAGGGTGATCCGGTCCTGCCAGATGTCCACCGGCCGCGCGGTGCGCCCGGCCAGCACCGGCGCCAGGGTGTGCACCGCGCCGGCCGCGAACAGCGCCGCGGCCACTCGCGCGGCACCCTGGTCGTCCGCGGTGCGCGCCTCCAGGCTGACGGTCGGCACGTCGCAGCCCGCGGCGGCCAGCGTGGCCAGGGCGTGTCCCGGGCCGGCCTCGCACAGCAGGTCGGCGCCGGCCGCCGCCACGGCCAGGGCCTCGGTGAACCGCACCGGGGAGGTCAGCCCGGCGCACAGCAGGCTGGCCAGGTCCTCGCCGGCGGCAACGACGCGGCCGGTCACCGTGGACACCAGCCGCCGGGCCGGGGGAGCGAAGCAGACATCGGCCAGCACGGAGCGCAGCGGCGCGACGCAGCTGGCCATCGCGGGGGAGTGGAACGCGTGCGAGACATCCAGCACGACCGCGCGGACACCCTTCCCCTCGGCCCGCCGGACCGCCTCGCGCACGCTCTTGGTCCGGCCGGCCAGCACGTGGGCCTGCGGCCCGTTGTAAGCGGCGATGACCAGGTCGGTCCCCGCGCACAGCGCCTTGCTCATGGCGGTGTCCGCGGCCACGCTGACCATGGCGGTCTGCCGCAGGCCGCTGGCGTTGATCACCGCGCTGCGCCTGGCGGCCAGCCTGGCGGCCTCGGTCTCGGTCAGGCAGCCCGCCCAGACCAGGGCGGCTATCTCACCGAGGCTGTGCCCAGCAGCGGCGTTCGCCATGACGCCGAGCCGGCCGAGCCAGCGCAGCCCGGACAGTGCGGCGTGCAGGATGGCCGGCTGCACGGCCTGCGGGTCGGTCAGGCCGAACACCGGGGGCGGGGTGCCGCCGGTCCGCTCGTCCGCGGTCTCCTGGCCGGTGCCCAGGCCGGGCAGCAGCAGCGCGACCCGGCCGCGAGCGCCGTTCCCGGCGAAGATCCCCGGCCTGGCCGTCAGCCCGCCCGGCTGCACCGTGGTCACCAGCCCGGCCGCCTCGCTGGCCCGGGCGGCGAGCTGCTGCTGGCTGGCCGCGACGATGCCGACCCTGTGACCACCGGGCGCGCTTGTCCTCCGGCCTAGCTGGCAGGCCAGGTCGTGCAGCTCCGCGCTGGACAGCGACGGCGCCACCGCGGCGACCCGCCGTGCCGCTGCGGCCAGCGACGCGGCGCAGCGGGCATGCAGCACGTAGGCCTCTACCGGAGGCGGCGCTCGGTGGCCGGCCTGGCTGGCATGGCGGGTGTCCAGGTGGGGCGTGGTGACGGCGGTCACCGGCCCCGCTCCCTGCCACGGCTGGCGCCGGCGAGGCCGGGCGAGGCGTCCCAGGTGCCCAGGCCGGCCGTGTCCGCCTCGGCGTCATCCAGGTCGTCGCGGCCGGGCAGCGCGATCTCGCCGGCCGGGCCACGGTAGACCTGCCACAGGTCGCGGATCTCCTGGCGCCAGCCCCGGTAGCCGCCCGGGCTGGCCGCCTGGTGGCCGGGTTTGGCCAGCCCGGGCGCCACCCATCCGCTCGCCTCCGCGGTGAGTGCACCGGTCAGCGCGTGCGCGACCGCCGCATCGCCCCGAACGTTCATTATTCCCCCGAGAAGCCATGATTCATGCGTCCGCCGCTGCCTGCCCCGTGCGGCCGATGGCAGGGTTGACTTTATTGACGTTTCACAGACTGGTCAATAGACACAGCATGACGGGTCGTTTTTCCGCTCCGCGTGAATTAGCCCGAATTTATAATGAAAGAAAAGCGGCAGCCCCGGGTCAGCCAGGACATGCTGTGCGCTGGCCGTCCGGCGGGCAGGCCGGCCAGCGGTAGCGCGACCGGCGGCTCGCCCCGGGTGGCGATGACCGCCTGGCCCCCGGTCAGGCCGGCGACCACGATCCAGCGCAGCCCGCCCAGCCGCTGCTCCCGCTGCTCCCGCAGGTCTGCTGCTGCGCTCATCCCCTGATCTTCTCGCCGCCCGGGTCGAAGGGCGGGCGCAGGTGCACGGTTGCCTGACGCAGGCCGCCGCCCACGTTGACCTCGTAACGCCCCGCCCGGGCGAAGTCGGCGGTCACCACCCCGCCGGCCGGATCCCGGAGGTAGGCCAGGCACACCGAACGGCCCAGGGTCCCGCCCCAGGCCGCCGAGGTCACCTGGCCCGCGGCCAGTCCGTCCCGCAGGACCAGTTCGCCGCCCCACATCATGACGTCCGGATCGTCGGCCACCAGCGAGACCAGCCTGCGCCGCGGCCCGTCGGCCCGGGCTTTCTCCACCGCCTCCCGGCCGAGGAAAGGGATATCCGTCGTCAGCTTGCAGGCAAACAAAAGGCCGGCCTCGACCGGATTGTAATCCGGGCTGAGTTCTCTGCCGTAGGCGCGGTATCCCTTTTCCAGGCGCATCGACTCAATGGCGTAATAACCCGCGTTCGCCACGCCGAACCGGCCGCCCGCCGTCATCAGATCCTCATATACACCAACCGCGAATTCGGCCGGCACATAAAGCTCCCAGCCGCGCTCCCCGACGTAGGTGATCCGGGTCGCCCGGACGGTGCCGTAGCCGATGTCCACGGATCTGCTGGCGCCGAACGGGAAGGCCCCATCGCTGAAGTCGCTGCGCGAAACAGCGGCCAGCAGGTCACGGGAGGCCGGGCCCATCACCCCGTAGACGGCGTACGCCGAGGTGACGTCGACCAGGGCCGCGGCGGCGCCTGATGGGATGTGCCTGCGGATGTGATCGGCGTCGTGCTCGGTCTGCGTGGCGCTGCTGACCAGCAGGAACTCCTCGACCGACAGCCGGGTGACGGTGATGTCCGCCTCGTAGGTGCCGCGGCTGTTGAGCATCCCGGTGTAGATGGTGCGGCCCGGCGCGGCGGCCACGTCGGCGGTGCACAGCCACTGCAGCACCTCCTCGGCATCCGGCCCGGTCAGCAGGAGCTTGGAGAACGAGGTCTGGTCGAAGACCGCGACCCGCTCCCTGGCCGCCCGCTGCTCGGCCGCCGACCAGGGCAGCCAGCTCTGCTTGCCCCAGGAGTAGCCGATCCGCGGCTGCTCGCCCGCCGGCGCGAAGAAGTTGGCCCGCTCCCAGCCCATCCGGCTGCCGAAGCATGCGTTGGCCTGCTTCAGCAGGTGATAGACGGGCGAGCGCCGGAAGGGCCGGGCGGTGTTCAGCTCGCGGTTTGGCCACGGCACGGCGTAATGCAGGCCGAGCACCTCACCCACCCGGTCGTGCAGCCATTGGTTGTTGCCGTGGAAGGCGGCGAACCGGCGGATGTCCACCGCCGACAGATCGGTCGACGGCTCGCCGCCGGCGATCCATTCGGCCAGCGCGCGCCCGGCACCGCCGGCCGAGGCGATGCCGACCGAATTGAAGCCCGCGGCGACGTAGAAGTTCCGCAGCCCCGGCGCCTCACCGAGAATGAACTGGTTGTCCGGGGTGAAGCTTTCCGGGCCGTTGTAAAACTTCTTGATGCCGGTGTGGCCGAGCGCCGGGATCCGCGCCACCGCGTTCTCCATCAGGATCGAGAACTGGTCCCAGTCCTCGGGCAGCAGCCGGAACTCGAAGTCGTCGGGCACCGCGTCCGGCGCCACCCAGGGCTTGGCCTGTGGCTCGAACCCGCCGACGACCAGGCCGCCGACCTCCTCCTTGAAGTAGGTGTAGCCGTCCGGGTCGCGCAGCACCGGCAGGTCGCGCCGCACCCCGTCGATCCGCCCGGTCACCACGTAGAAGTGCTCGGCGGAGTGCAGTGGCACGTTCACCCCGCACATCGCCCCGACCTTCTTGGCCCACTGGCCCGCGCAGTTGACGACGATCTCGGCCTCGATGTCGCCCTCGCTGGTCCGCACGCCGGTCACCACGCCGCCCGCCGCGCTGATCCCGGTCACCCTGGTGCGTTCCCGGATGGTCGCGCCACGGTTGCGGGCGCCCCTGGCCAGCGCATAGGTCAGGTCGGTGGGGTTGGCCGTCCCGTCGCCCGGCAGCCAGATCGCGCCGGCCAGGTCGTCGGTCCGCATCACCGGGTACAGCTCCGCTGCCCGCTCCGGGCCGATCAGCTCGCAGTCCAGGCCGTAGGCGGTGGCCGCGGCGGCGGTCCGCTGCAGCTGGACCAACCGGTCGGCGGTGCGCGCCACGGTGACCCCGCCGCACTGCTTGTACCCTGCCGACAGCCCGGTCTCCGCCTCCAGGCCGCGGTAGAGCCCGGTCGAGTACTGGACCAGCCGGGTGACGCTCTCCGACACCCGGAGCTGGCCGACCAGGCCGGCCGCGTGCCAGGTCGTGCCGCAGGAGAGCTGCCCCTGTTCGAGCAGCAGCACGTCCGGCCAGCCCAGGCCGGCCAGGTGATAGGCCACGCTGGTGCCGATCACGCCGCCGCCGATGATGACCACCCGGGCGCGGCCCGGCAGCTCAGTCATCGCGCTGGACTTCGTCGAGCAGCCTCGGGAAACCCGGGCCTGTGAGTCCTTCGGCGGCTCCCTCGTAGCGCTCCATGGCCCAGGACCAGAAGTCCGCGTCGAGCCGGCTGGTGCTGGCCTGGATGGATCCCCACAACGTCCAGGTGTACTTGGCGGCGAGGCCCAGCAGGTGGGCCCGGGCAATCTTGCTGCGCAGCCGCTGGCCGTGGTACGCCCGGCCGAAGTAAGCACTGACCAGCTCGGCCAGCCCGTCGAGGGACAGCCCGCACTCGCTCCAGATGTTGCCGAGCTCGAAGCAGGGGTCGTTGTTGCCGGAGTACTCGTAGTCGATCAGCCAGATGCGGTCGCCATCGTCGATGAAGTTCCCGGCCAGCAGGTCGTTGTTGCACGGCACCAGGACGGCTGGGTGTGCTTCCAGCGCACCCCGGGCCTGTTCGAAGCGCGGCATGAGATCGGTGTATCCAGCGGGCATATGGAAGCCGCTGGCCCGCACGACGTCCAGATAGGACAGCTGAATTTTGAATATGTTAAAAAAATTTCCGAACGGCGCTGCCTCGTGGAGCCGCCGGCATGCTTGGGCAATCCGGGGGATGTTCACCGGCTCCGCGACGTCGGCATCGGTGAGAGTCCGCCCTTCGATATAGCCGGTAACCAGTACCCCGGCCTCGGGCCGGTACTCGATCACCGGAGCGCCCGCGCCCGCCGCCGCTGCGGCCGCCGTGTTCCGGTACTCGTTGTCCCGGTTAATTGAGAGCAGCTCGCCGCCGTCGGCGAACACCCGGGCGACGAACGCGCCTCCGGGGGTGATGACCTTGTAGTTGCGGTTGGTAAGGCCGCCGTACAGACGCTGGACGCGACGTGGCGAGCCTGCCAGGCTCGGCACGCGGTCGAAGAGCGCATCGAGATCCTCCTGGTGATCACTGGTCACCGGCGCGGGACTTCGGAAGAGAACACACCATAGAGCTTGCCATTGATAACGTCTAGACAAAAGAAGTAATATGTGACGATTACGAATTGTGTCCTCTAAACTACCGCTGGCTACATGCGACCTACCTGCGATTTAATACGGTATTTGACTGACTGAACAGGCGAAATGTCTGGACAATTAGCTGGCTGGAGACATACGCTACGCCTCTAGCCGCAACCTGGTCCCCGCTGGGAAGGCATCCGATGAGCGCAGCTGAAGTGGATTCAGGCGGCCACGAACGTGACTCCGCCGATCTTGCGCGCTTCGGGTACAAGCAGGAACTGAAGCGCTCGCTCGGGGTGTTCAGTTCATTTGCCGTCGCCTTCAGTTACATCTCGCCTTCGACCGGGATCTTCACCCTCTTCGCCCTGGGCCTCACCACCCTCGGCGGGGTGTTCATCTGGACCTGGCCGGTCGTCGCGCTCGGGCAGTTCATCGTCGCGCTCAACTTCGCTGAGGTATCGAGCCACTATCCCGTGGCGGGCTCGGTCTTCCAATGGACGAAGTACCTCGCCGGGCGCAGCTACAGCTGGTTCACCGGCTGGATGTACCTGTTCGCCGGCATCCTCACCGTGGCAGCGGTGGTCGCCACGCTGCCTCTCGCCCTGATCCCCGCGCTCAACGGGCTCGGCTGGCACAGCCTGAACGCCACAAGCCTGCACACCCAGGAAGCCGTCGCGCTGATCACGCTGGTCGTCATCACCGTGCTGAACATCTACGGCGTGCGGCTGGTCGCCCTGATCAACAACACCGGCGTGCTGTTCGAGATCCTCGGCATGTTCGTGTTCGCGCTGGTCCTGATGGCCTTCCATAACCACCAGGGCTTCCACGTGGTGACTAACAGCGGCGGGTTCAAGGTGCAGCCGAGTTCGTTCCTCGCCGCGATGTTCATAAGCCTGTTCGTGATCTACGGCTTCGACACCGCGTCCACCCTCGCCGAGGAGACCCGGGATCCGCGCCGGGCCGCGCCCAAGGCAGTGCTGTTCTCTGTGGTCGGCGCGTTCGTGATCGGCGGGGTGTTCCTGCTGGGCACCCTGGTGGCGATCCCCAACCTGCACGGCGCGATCACCGGCAACGGCGGGCTGGGCTTCGGCCCGGCCCAGATCATCGAGGCCAACTTCTCCTCCGGGTTCGCGACCCTGTACCTGCTGGTGGTCTCTGCCGCGATCTTCGTCTGCTGCCTGTCGATCATGGCGGCCACGATCAGGCTCTGCTTCGGCATGTCGCGCGACAACCAGCTACCGTGGTCGGGCGCGCTGCGGCGGGTGGCGCCGGGCCTGCACACCCCGGTATGGACATGCCTGGTGGTCGCGGTCCTGGCGGCGGTGCCGTTCCTGAAATACTCGGGCGTCGCGATCATCGCGATCGCCGCGACCGGCATGATCTACCTCAGCTACTTCCTCGGCAACCTGGTCATCATGCGCGCCCGCACCAGAGGCTGGCCTGCCGTAGGGCATCTTTCCGGCGAAAAAAGCTCCGTAGGCCATCGCCTAAAAAGCTCCGTAGGGCGTCTTTCCGGCGAAAAAAGCGCTGTAGGGCGTCTTTCCGGCGAAAAAGGCTCCGTAGGGCGTCTTTCCGGCGAAAAGAGTGCCGCAGGGCGTCTTTCCGGCAAAAAGAGTGCCGCAGGGCGTCTTTCCGGCAAAAAAAGCGAGGTCCGCGCCCCGTTCCGGCTCGGCCGCTGGGGCATGCTGGTCAACGTCCTGGCCTTGCTCTACGGCGGGGCCATGCTGGTCAACTTCGCCTGGCCACGGATAGTCAGCAATCCCGAGCCCAACCAGACCGGCGGGCTGCTCAGCTTCGGCTGGAGCTTCCTCGACAAGATCCCCATCCTCTGGACGGTGGCAATCGGCATCGCGGTGATCGGCGCGATCTACTACCTGGCGGCAGGCCGCCGCCGCGGGTTCGTGCCGGTCATCCCGCCCGCCGGGGAAGTGCCGCCGACCGCCGGAGCGCCGGCCGCAGGGACGCGGTGATGCGGCGGCTGCAGACGCTGGCCGGGATGCCGCCCAAGATCGCGCGGGGCCCCGGCACGACGGTGCACACCCAGATAGAAGACTGGCTGGCCGGCGCGATCGCGGCCGGCCGGGTCGCGCCCGGTGACCGCCTGCCCGCCGAGCAGGACCTGGCCGCCTGGTTCGGCGTGAGCCGCATGACGCTGCGCCACGCACTGGGCGAGCTGGCCCGCCGCGGCCTGGTCACCCGTACCGTCGGGCGCGGCGGCGGCACGTTCGTGGCCGAGCCCAAACTGGAACAAGACCTCACCACCCTGGCAGGCTTCTCCGCGCAACTGCGCCGCCACGGCATGACCCCCGGCGCGCGGGTCTTGGCCGCGACCGAGCACCAGGCCGGCCCGGCAACCGCCGACGCCTTGCAGATCGGCGAAGAAGACCTGGTATACGGCGTGCGCCGGATCCGCCTGGCGGACGGCCGCCCTCTGGTGCTGGAACACTCCCTGTTCCCCGCGGCCGTCTTCCCCGGCATGCTGAACTGCCGCCTCGATGGCTCCCTCTACGAACTCCTCGAAGACAGGTACGGTCAGCGTCCGCACCACGCCAGGGAACGCCTGGAGCCAGTCACCGCCAGCGTCCGCGAGGCCGAAGCCCTTGAGGTCGAAGAGGGCGCGCCACTCATGCTGGTCGAGCGCACCGCCTACTCACGCACCGGCGAGCCCCTGGAGTTCGCCCGCGACCTGTTCCGTGGCGACAAAATCCGCGTAGTCGTCTGGACCTCAGAACTGGCCGGCACCCTCTGACCCACGCCGCCAACCCCCGTTGCGCGGGTGTTGCACGTTCGTTGCCAAGCTCGCTCGGCTCCACCTGGCTAACGTGGTCGGTGGCACATCGACACCACTGGGTGGCCTCGGGTTGAGTCTGGCTGAGGTTGCGGGCAACGGTTGGGCTGGGTTGAGCGTATTAGCTTCGTGAGTCACCAAGGATGGACCGGCGAGTTGAGCCCGGGTGTCCCTGGCACTGGGGAGGACTGCCCGCCGGGGATCGTGCGCCGTGGTGGCCCGGGCGTCAGCGTGCTCTTCAGGGAGCGCCAGGCGGAATTAGTGCACCTGGTCTTCAATGATGGCGAGGGCCCGCCCAGGCTGCAGAACAAGGGCTACAACGGCTGGCTTGGCAGCGGGAAGCTCCACAACCTGCCCCCCTCCAGCGGCGAAGTATACGGTCAAGCCTGGTAGAACAGCCACGCCCAGGCCTGGGGAAACTTCGGGCCAGGAGGGCAGGCTGAACGCGATCTGCGGGCCGCCAGGCAAGGCGGCCCGCAGATCGCAGTGTTACCCGGTCGCTCCAAGAGCAACTGTCAAGGCTTGTGAATCAAGATCTTCAGCGGCTCCGGCCGGGGCTGTTGTCAGCCATCGACAACGGCGATCGCCTCGACCTCGATCAGGTAGCCGGGGGACAGCGCCTCCACTCCCACCAGGGTGTCAGCTGGCTTGTGATCTCCAAACAGTGCCACCCGGGCCGCTTCGATCGTTGGCAGGCACTCGTCACGCTGGTAACCGACGACGAAGATCGTTATCTTAGTCACCTGGTCAGGCCGGGCGCCGGCGGCAGCGAGCGCACGGCCCAGGTTGGCAAACACCTGGCGGGCCTGGACAGCCCGGTCACCGGGACCGACCAGGTTGCCGTGCTCGTCTTCAGGTTCCTGGCCGGCGACGAAAACCAGCCTGCTTCCGGTCGCAACAACAACCTGGGTGTATGTCAGGGGAG
>DASXMU010000334.1:0-2560 GCA_036495485.1 Streptosporangiaceae bacterium | reverse complement strand
GAACATATCACGGCGACCTCGCCGGACGAATAAGAGAGGCATACCGGGTGGTGGCCAGGATGAAGCTGCCGCCGGACGCGATGGAAGGCTCAGGCGGTGGTGCGCCGGACCGCCGGTGACTTGCCGAGTTGCTTGCCGGTGGCATCGTGCGCGGTCACCGCGAAGTACGGGCCCTCGCTGTCCACCGGGATCAGCGTCTCGAAGCCGGCCCGGGGCTGCGAGCCGGCCAGGGTCAGGGCGGACGGCTTCGGGCCGGCCAGCACCGTCCACGTCTGCACGTCGGTCGCCCCGTTCCAGCTCGCGTAGACGGCGGTACCGCGAGCCGGGTTGGGCCGGGCGGCGACTGCCGGGTTGCCGGTGGGCTTCCCGGACCAGGCGGAGGTGAACGCCCGGTAGGACTGGTCGTTGAGCGGCAGCCTGCCGTCCAGCAGCAGGCTGCCGTCGCTGGCGAACTCGGAGAAGTACGGCTGGGCGCCCCAGCCGACGAACACCCGCCCGTCCGGCAGCAGTTGCACGCTGCCCTGGTTGTCGACGAGCAGGCTCGCCGGGTGCGTGTAGGCCTGCTTCAGCGTGACCCGCATGGCCGCGGTGTCCACGGCCAGCAGCAGAGCCCGTGACTGCCCTTCCTCCGGGGGCGAGGAGGCGTTGTCGAACAGGGTGAGCCGATCCGCCGCCGGCATCCGGGCGTCGTGCTGCCATTCGAAGGTGGCGCCGGATCCGGCTTTGAAGTCGGACTTCTTCCCGCCGAGCCGCCACTGGATCGCGCCGCCCGGGCGGGCGACCTTGTAGATGGTCCAGGTGTTGCGGGAGGAGATGAGCAGGTCGCCATCGGGCGCCAGGGCGACGGAATTGATGTGGAAGTAGTCGTACGGCGTCTTGGCCGTGCCTCCCATCAACGGCTGGTGTGACTCGGTGAGGGGCACGTGGTCGATGCTGTCCCATTCGAAGAGCACCTTGCCGGTGGCGACGTCGATCTCCTGGGCGATGCTGGTCAGAACCACCCCCTTGACCGGGCCGCCGAGCGATGAGAGGTCGCGGGAGACCGCGCGGTGTGCGGCGATCAGCGCGGTCCCCTGTGGGGTGAGGTTGAACTCGTGCAGGTCTGTCTCCGCCCCGTTGCCCGCCTTGACGGTGGCGAGCACCCGGTAGGAACTGTCGGCGATGTAGGACGTCCCGTAGGTGACGCCGACTGCGTTGACGTAGCCGGCGGACCAGGTAAGCACCTGCTGGCCCTGGTACTGCTGGGTGGTGAAGTTCAGCGGCGTCCCGCCGATAGGTGAGCCGAACCAGACCAGCTGGCCGTCCCGGTCCACGATAATCAGGCCGGATTTCCCCAGCGACTTGGCCGCGTAGCCCCTGGGGGCGATGAAGATGTACGGCGGCTGGCTGGCCGCGCCCGCGTTCTGCGTCACAGCCACGGCCGGCGGATGCACACCGCTCATGGTCACGAAGTAATCGACGTCGCTCTGACCGGTGGTGGCGGCGGCGGGCGGGTGCGGGTCGGCAGGGGCCGCGGCTGCCGCGTGCGGCCACTCATACCCCCCGAAGCCGGCCAATCCCAGCCCGACGACGCCGACGGCCGCCCCACCGCGCTGGAGCACCTGCCTGCGCGTCCAGTTTTCCGGCATAGCACGCCTCCGCATCCTGACCCGCGACCGGCCACCATGGCCCTATCACAAGCGGCGGCGCTTACCTGCCGCACCTGTTTGTGAGGAAATTCAAGCATGCCTATCCCTTTGCCCGCATGAGGACGTGGCTTTACTGTCCACGCCGCCCGGACGTCTCGCCATGCGGTGCGCTGGGCCGGAAGGTCAGTGGCAGCGTCGACGCCGTTGCCGGGGCAGATTCGGTCCGGTCAGAAGGAGACCTTCCGGATCCTGGCGTTGCCGGTGTCGGCGATGATGCCGCCGCTCCGGGAAACGCGGCGGGCTCTATTCCTAAGACGCGCTACGCCGCGCTGGGTTTAGCATGCCTCGCGGCGGGATGACGCCACCGCACGGGTTGTTTCATTCATCGCCAGAGGAGGCAGAGCATGCGAGTACCGCGCCGCGCACAGGCGATCACGGCCGCAGTGGCCGTAGTCGCGCTGGGCGCCGCCGGGGCGACGAGCGCCAGGGCAAGTGAGCAGAGCGCGCCCGTTCATCCGGTCAGTCATGGGACTTCGACGACCACAACACCGATCCAGCACCTCGTCGTGATCTTCGACGAGAACGTCTCCTTCGACCACTATTTCGGCACGTACCCGTACGCGGCCAACCCCGCTGGTGAGCCAGCGTTCCACAAGAAGCCGGGCACGCCCACGATCAACGGCCTGTACAACAGCGTCGGCTCCAACGGCCCGACCGGGCCGCTGCTGACCAATAACCCGAACGGCTCGAACCCGCTGCGGCTCGGCCGCGCCGACCCGCTGACCTGCGACCAGGACCACGACTACACGGCCGAGCAGAAGGCGGCCGACCACGGAGCCGAGGACGCCTACCCGGCGAACACCGGTGGCAACCTGACGCTGAAGCAGTGCCTGTCCGGGTTCACGGTCGGCGGCAAGCCGGAGCCGGTGCCG
>DASXMU010000333.1:0-1677 GCA_036495485.1 Streptosporangiaceae bacterium | reverse complement strand
GGCGGTGCGGGCCGCCGCGCCGTACGCGGTGGCCCGCCACCTGGGTCTGCGGCTGGTGAGCGAGGCCGCGATCAGCGATGGCTGGGGCAATCCCGCCGACTGGCTGCAAGCCGCTGAGGAGTACTTTCATGCCGGCCGGGTGCCCGCGGTGGCCGGCGCCTGCCGGGCACTGATGCGGCGCTCTGGCGTCTCGGTCGGCCAGCACCGGCGTGGCCACCTCGACATCCCCTCTCATCTGCGGACGGTGGGAATCACCGTCCGCGAGTATGAGATCTTGCAGTTGCTGATCGACCGGCTGACTAACCGCGAGATCGCCACCCGGCTGCATCTGTCGCCGCGAACGGTGGAAAAGCACGTCGCTAACCTCAGCGCCAAGACCGGGCAACGCAGCCGGCTCGCGCTGCGCGAATTCGCGGCGGCAGCGCTGCGGTGACCGTCACGGGCAGCGCCGCGCAATAGCCGTGTGCGTAGTACAGCAGTGGGTCGGCCGAGCCAGTTTCGGCATCCTCGACAAGGCAGATGACGATGGTGTGGTCACCGCCGGCCACCACCTGATACCGGGCACAGGCCAGCCGCAGCGCGGTATCAGGGATGGTCGGCAAGCCATGCCAGCTATCCCGCATCCCATCGAACCGTTCGAGGTCTGTCCGCGCGAACCTGGCCGCGATTTCTGCCTGATCATCGCCCAGGACATGGACCAGGACACGGTCCGCGGCCGTCAGCACCCGGTATGACCTGCCCGACCGGTCCAGGCAGAACATGACCAGCGGCGGGGTGAACGAGACCCAGCACAGTGTGCCCACCGTGACACCGCACGCCAGCCCGCTGCTGTCGACGGTGGTCACGATCGACACCGAGGTCGCGACCCGTTGCATCACCTCGCTGACATTCATGGCGTGCTGGTGCTCAGCGCCATTGGCTGAGTACCGAGAAGCTCGCTGACTTCCTGCTCATGCGATGAGCTGCCGAGAGCGAGATGCGCCCGGAGGTCGGTGTCGGCCTCGGCCTGCTGGCCGAGGCCGAGATAGGCACGGCCCCGGCGGTAGAGCAGTTCGGCCTGGTCCGCATCGGTGTGACGGAGGGCTTCGGTGTAGTCGGCGACAGCCTCATCAGCCCGCCCAGCGGCTTCGCAGGCCAGGCCACGGTTGAAGAGCAGATCCGGGTCGCCAGGATCAGCCGCCAGCACGCTGGTGAGGTCGGCGACGGCCGCGTCGTAATGCCCTTCCTCGTAGGCGGCAACGGCGCGGTTCACCAGCGCCTCGGTCTGGCCGGGACTCAGCTCCAGCGCGCGGTCAAAGGCCTGGCGTGCTGCTGCGTGGTCGGACTGTTCGAGCAGGCCCAGGCCGAGAGTGGTGTGCAGCCTAGCCTCTAGGGGGGTGATCTCGAGTCCGGTCATGGCTTCTGCCACCGCTGCCCCCGGCTGGCCCGCATCGAGCAGGAGAGAGGCGAGGCTTATCCGGGCTTCGAGGTCGTCGGGCTCGAGGTCGAGCACATAGCGGAAGTCGCTGATCGCACCGTCGGCATCGCCGGTGGCGGCGCGTGCGTCCCCGCGGTTGAAGTACAACTCAGGGAACGGGGGAGTGAGGCGCATCGCGGCCTCGTAGTCTGCGATGGCTTCGGGGTAGCGGCCCAGCTTGGCATACAGGTTCCCGCGGTCGAAACGGTATTCCGGATAGT